>CAZTUO010000073.1:0-11605 GCA_964616355.1 uncultured Nitrospira sp. | reverse complement strand
CGAAGCTCATCGCGGAATTCGGGACGATCGAGGAGCTGCTCCAGCGGCTCGCGGAGATCACGCCGGCCAGGACCCGCGCGCTGCTCGCGGAGCAGGCGGAGCAGGCGCGGCTGAGCCGGCAGCTCGCGACGATCCACGTGGACTGTCCGGTGGAGTTCGAGCCGGAGCGCTTCCGCGTCTCGCCGCCTCCGCCTGAGCCCCTCGTCGCGCTCCTGCGGGAGCTGGAGTTCTCCTCGCTCCTGAAGATGGTGCAGCCCGCAGCCGCTCCTCAGGAAAGCCTGAGCGGCGAGGTCGAGACCCTCCGGGATCGGGCTGGGGCGCGGCAATTTGCCGAGCGGGCGATGGCTGCCGAGGCCATCGGACTCGCCTGCGTCCTGGCTGGTGGAGCCGGGCATCACGCCGGCTTTCCGACGGTACAGGCGCTCGCGGTCAGTCTGCCGAGCGGCGCCGCGGCCTTCGGGGCCTTGCACGAGGGTAGGGGGGCGCCGGCGTGGCTCGAGCCCATCAAGGTGCTGCTCGAGGACGCCCGGCCGGTCAAGGCGGTGCACGACCTCAAGCCCACCCTCCTGGCGCTGCACCGGGCCTCGATCGAGCTGAGCCCGCCCTGGTTCGACACGATGATCGCCGCCTATCTGCTCAACCCCAACCGGCGGAGCCCCTCGCTGGAGGCGGTCGGACTGGATGTCCTGGGCTACCGGCTCGGGGCCCGGGCCGGCGAGGCGTCCCCCTCGGCGGCGCCGCAATTGTTTCCCGACGCCGACCAGGTCGTCCCGGAGCAGGCAGCCGAGGCCGCTGCCCTGACGCTCCGCCTGGTCCCTGCGCTCAAGGCAAGGCTGCAGGAGCAGGGGAGCCTCCAGCTCTTCGAGGAGGTCGAGCTGCCGCTCGTCCCCGTCCTGGCCGAGATCGAACGGAACGGGTTCAAGCTGGACGTCGCGGCGCTGGATGCGCTCAGCAAGGAGCTGGAGCGGGAGCTGGACCGGATGATGGAGGGGATCGCCCGGCTCGCCGGCGGCGAATTCAACCTCAACTCCCCCAAGCAACTCGCGACCGTGCTCTTCGACAAGCTGAAGCTCAAGCCGATCCGGAAGACGAAGACGGGCTACTCGACGGACGAAGAGACCCTGACGCAGCTTGCGACCCAGCACGAGCTGCCGGCCCAGATCCTCGGCTACCGGACGCTGAGCAAGCTCAAGTCCACGTACGTGGACGCGCTCCCGGCCCTGGTCAACCCCGAGACCGGCCGGCTGCACACCTCGCTCAATCAGACCGTCGCGGCGACCGGGCGGCTCTCCTCGACCGAGCCCAATCTCCAGAACATCCCGGTCAAGGGCGACTACGGGCTCCGGATCCGCGAAGCCTTCGTCGCGGAGCCCGGGCACCTGCTCCTCGCGGCCGACTACAGCCAGATCGAGCCCCGCATCCTCGCGCACCTGTCGCGGGACGAGAAGCTCCTGCAGGTGTTCGAGCAGGGCAAGGACATTCATCTGGCCACCGCCGTGGAGATCTTCAACCTGCCGCCGGCGCAGATCACGCGGGAGATGCGGCGCGCGGCCAAGACCGTGGTCTTCGGCATCCTCTACGGCATCAGCCCCTATGGCCTCTCCGTGAACCTAGGCATCTCCCAGCAGGAGGCCAAGCAGTACATTGACACCTATTTCGCGCGCTACGCCGGCGTGAAGGCGTTCCTCGACCGGACGATCGAGGAGGCCCGCCAGCGGGGCTACGTGACGACGATCCTCGGCCGGCGACGCCCGATCCCTGAGCTGGCCAGTGCCGACCAGACCCAGCGGAGCGTCGGCGAGCGCATGGCGGTGAACAGCCCGATCCAGGGCTCGGCGGCGGACCTGATCAAGGTCGCAATGATCGCCGTGCACCGCCGGCTCAAGGCTGAGCTGCCCGGCACCAGGATGATCCTCCAGGTCCACGACGAGCTGATCTTCGAGACCCCGGAGGGCGAGCTGGAGCGGGCCCGGCAGGTCGTGCGGGCCGAGATGGTCGAGACGGGTGCCCGCCTCGGCCTCTCCGTGCCACTCAAGGTGGACCTCGGCGTCGGCCGCAACTGGCGCGAAGCGCACCCGTAGCGAGGGGGCGTGGCAGAGGCCTGCCGAGGCTCGCGCCCGCGTGGACGCCACGGCCGTGCTTCGACCCGCTCAGCCCGACTGGAAATGTCGGCGGTCCTGTGGCACATCGGTGCGCGATGGCAGTCGGATTGACTTATCCCCCAGTGAGAACGAGCTGCTGAGCCAGGTGGTTGGCCGCATTCTCTCCGTCGGGTCGCCAAGAAAGATCGTGCTGTTCGGGTCCTGGGCCAGGGGGACGGCCCGTCCGGACAGCGATCTGGATTTCTTGATCTCTTGATTATCGAGGACTCCATTGTGCCGCGGTACCGCCGGTCAGCACGCTACCGGCGTGCCCTCTGCGGACTGTACCCTGCCAAGGATATCGTCGTGTGGACCCCGCAGGCAGTCGAGGAATGGTAAGCCGTGCCGAATGCCTTCGTCACGACGGCCTTGGCCGAGGGCAAAGTTCTCTTTGAAAGATAAGGCGGCACTGGCCAAAGGCTGGTTCCGCAAGGCCGACAGTGACCTGGCCGACGCACCGTGGCGAGCGCGGGGCCCTACGATACCGCTTACGACCATGCCCAACAGGCTGTCGAGAAATGTTTGAAAGGCTACCTGGCCTGGCGAGAACAACCCATCCCCCGCACGCACGATTTGGAAGCGCTCCAGCGCCTCTGCATCGCACAAGCCTCCTGGCCGGATTTGGCCGCCCTCGATCTAACGGAGTTCTGGCTCTCTCAGCCGACCGCAAGCGAGGCAGTTCGGCTCGTCGCTCTATGAGAGTGCGGGCAAGCCCACCAGCGGCAAGTCAGCGAGACGGGACCACGCGATCTCTTCTGAGAAGACCTACCGCGATCATCGCAACGAGGCCCGGCGGTGCATCGCCCATCGGGATCCCCATGATGCGGACACGCTTGCCCTCGCGTGGCACCGGAACGTCCCTCTTTGGTCGAAGACCGTGATTGCGAGAGCACGGGAATCGAGCGGTTCACGACCGCTCGTTTGTTGACCCTGTTTTTCGGAGGGACGAGCCGGCGCAGGGGAAGGAGGCGCGGTCTCAGGCCGGCGAGCCGGCGGCGTACAGCGCCCGCACAATCTCCGTCATCGTGAAGAGCAGGGTGTTCAGGCGCGTGTAGGCGGCGTGCCCGTACACGACGTCCGTGGCCTTCCCGGCGGGGGGCAGGACCGTATCCTTGTAGTCCACGAGCAGGCAGCGCCCGTCCTGGGGGCAGCGGACGCACCGCCGCACGCACTCCAGCCAGCGCTCGAACCCGTCGTAGGGCTCTAAGAGTTCCCAGAGCGCCTTGTTCGCCGCCTGCGCCGGCGGGGTCGCCGGCACGGCATCCGATCCCGCGACGGCGAGCTGCTGCACGTAGTCGCCCCCCAGCACCATCGGCATCTCCATCGTGATCTGCGGGAGGTCCACCTTCGCGAGCCAGCGCTTGCCGTCGAGCCGCAGGGGCCGATGGTTGACGATGTGGAGGAGCCGCCCGAGCGTGTCGGGCTCCCACCCGTACCGCACCGGCGTGCCGAACGTCACCACGTCCAGTGCCACGCCGCCGAGGGGATCGCCGGAGGACAGGGCGCGGGTCACGGCTTCCAGTTGCTCCGTCCGCGCCGGCTCCGCGCCGGTCTCGGCATAGTAGGTCTGCAGCGTGCGCAGGAGATGGTCGCGCCCGAGCGATGCGCCGGGGGCGAGCAGGTTGGAGAGGAGCGCAAGCACCTGGCCCGCGTGCCCGTGGGCGAGGACCAGGAGGCGGTCGCCTGGGCCGAGCCTGTGCTCGGCGGCCAGGGTCCTGAGCCGGCCGAGCACCTGGATCGCCGCCTGGGCGCGCCCGAGGTGGTGGTGCGCACAGGACCAGAGATGGCGCACGCAGGCGATCGGCGGGGCGTCGCGCCGGTCGCGGTTGAGGCCAGCCGACAGCAGGTCCAGGGCCCGCTGGGGGAAATTGGCCGCGTCGCCGGCCTGGAGGTCGAGCTGGGCCCGGGTCTCCTCGTCGTCGTGTAGCGGCGGCTTGCGGCCGTCCTTGAGAGCCGGCAGGCCGTTGGTCCCGTCCCGCATGAGGGCGAGGAGCGCGTCCACGCCGGGAATGCCCCGGGAGTAGCCGCGCTTGAGCCCGCCCGCCTCATCCAGCCGCTGGACCCCGAAGAGGTCCGTGCCGAGGAAGGTGCCGTGCATCAAGAGCACCACGCGGACCCCGGCCTGCGCAAGCGCGAGCCCGTGGCGCGCCATGGCGTCCTGCCAAGCGACGGAGTCCGGCGGAGCGCCAGGCGTGAACTCCAGGTACCGGACCCGGTCGCCCGGGTCCGCGCGGGAGTAGGCGGCGTGCTGGAAATTGTTTCCGGAAGGCAACCTGTCCCTCTGGGCGCAGACCGGCGCGCCTCTTCTTACCCGAAATCCTCGTCCGAGTGCAACGACGGGCTGCCGGTCCCTCGGGACGTCGCGGGTGCCTCCGGTGGTCGCCGCCCGCTCCGTGCCCGCGGCTCCAGAGGCGCCTTGCCTTCGCCGAAAGGCGCATGCTAAGGTACCACCGCTGCTCGTGAGCTCCGGCGTGCTGAGCCGGGAGCTGCGGTATCCACCAGCGTAGAGTGCGAGAGAGCCGCATGCGGATCAAGGGTGTGGCCGGAGCGCATCTCGGACGCGACGTGCTGGCGCTGGCGGTCTGTCTGCTGGCCCTGGGATTGCCCGGGGCGGGACTGGCCGCGCCCCCAAAGTCGGCGCCGCCAGCCAAGGTCCAGCCTGCCACCGAGCCGGTCGAGTACGTCATCCTCCTGGTCTTCGAAGGGGTTGGGGAGGAGGCCCTGAAAAGCGGCGCCATGCCGGTCCTGAACCGCCTGGCCAAGGAAGGCTCGGTGACCTGGTCCGCCGCCGGCGTGATCCCGCCCTTGCGGCTCCCTACCATGGCCTCGATCATCACCGGCCTGCCGGTCGAGAAGCACGGGGTCACGTGGAACACCTTCGAGTTCATTCGCGGGTATCCGCGCCCCCCGACGATGTTCGACTATCTGGACCTGAGCGGGGGGAAGGACAGCGCGATCTTCTACATGGACGAGTCACTCTACCAGCTCGCCAAGCCGGAGCCCTACACCGATTACCAGATGTGCGGCTCGCTCAAGCCCGAATGCAACACGGGTACGGTGCTGAAGTACATCCGCGAGTACTTCCGCAAGGCGGCGAGCAAGCAGGGGTACGGGCATGCGATCCAGGAGTTGCCCCATCTCCTCGTGGTCCACCTGCCGGAGGCCGCCTGGGTCGGACAGGCGAACGGCTGGACGTCGCCCGCCTACCGGGAGGCCCTCCGGACGGTGGACCGGGCGGTCCAGTCCATCCTCGACCTGTACAAGGACTTGGGACTGTTGAAACGGACGAACGTATTTGCGACGGCGCTCAGCGTGCCGGGTGCCAACGGGGCGGGGCAAGCCGGCAGCGCGGCGGGGGCGCCCGAGCCGCCGCGGCTGCCCCTCATCGCATGGGGCTCCGGGATCAAGGCCGGGTATACCATTCGACAGCCGGTCTCGATCATTGACATCGGCGCGACGGTCATGCGCACCCTCGGCTTGGAAACCTACACGGAATGGGAGAGCCGGTCCGTGGAGGAGATTTTCACCGGACCCATGCAGCGGGTGACGACCCCGCCCGAATTTCCGGACTACGACGCGGCCCATGACGGACGTGCGCGGTAGCCGGACTCCACAGCCTCGCGGCCTGGCGGGGGGCGACGGGATCAGCCGCGTCGCCGCGGTGGCTCTGGCCGTGGCGATTCTGACGGGATTTGCGAGCGGCGCTGGCGCGGCCGCGCCCGAGTCCCCCTACACCAAACAGTACGAGATCACGGTGGACGCCACCGCACTCGAGCCGCCCACCTGGTGGCATGTGCCGGGGATTACGCCGTTGATCTGGAGCTTGGATCCCGCCAGCACCGAGGCCTACCGGACCACGCAGGTCGTGGGGGTGAAGCTCAAGCCCGGGACGTACCGCTTCGGCACGTTCACGTTCGATTTCCCGTTCACGGTAACGCTGGAGGGGGTCTTGGACTTCGCGCCTTCCCTCGACCAATGCGTCGAAGGTCGCGGCACGCGGACGCTGAAGGTTCGCTGCAGCCGGACCCAGCCCTACAGCGGCGAGCGCGAGTACTGGCGGGAGAATCTCGCTCCCCCATCGAACGGGGACCAGCCCCAGAGGTGACCGATGGCGGACGCGGTGGACGAGTTGCTCGAAGCGCTGGAAGACGTGGACGATGCGACCCGCGAGGAGGCCGCCAAGGCCCTGGCCGACCTCGCTGATCCGGCGACCCTGGAGTCGCTCCTGCGCGCGACCGAAGACGAGTTCTGGTCGGTCCGCTGCCATGTCGCGACGGGCTTGGGGCGGATCGGTGGCCCCAAGGCGGTGGACGCGCTCGTGAAGCTGTTCAACGACCCGATCATGGAGGTCCGGAACGCGGCCGTCGCCGCGGTGGCCGGGTTGGGCCCGGCGGCGCTCGACCGGCTCCTCGTCTGCCTGAAGGACGAGCGCTGGCGGGTGCGCGAACACGCGGCCAAGGCCTGCGGGGAGATCAAGGACGCGCGGGCGGTGGAGGCGCTGATCGTCGCCTGCCGGGACCGGGACGGAGCGGTGAAGGCCGCGGCCGCGGAGGCGCTCGGGAAGATCGGCGATGCCAGGGCTGTCCCGGCCTTGGTGAAGCTGTTCCGCGATTCGTCGAAGATCGTGCGCGAGACGGCGGGGACCGCGCTGGTGGCCATCGGCGAGCCGTCCGTGGACGCGCTGATCGACTGCCTGAAGGACAAGGACTTCGTCGTGCGCTGCCACGGGGCGCGTGCGCTCGGCGGCATGACCACCGACTACCAGATCGGGCGGGCCTGGGCGAAGGCCCCGAAGGTCGTGGATGCGCTGATCGGAGCGCTCAAAGATCCCGACCGGGCCGTGCGGGAGGACGCGGCGATCGCGCTCGGGATGATCGGTGACCCACGGGCGGTGGACGCGCTGATCGAGGCGATGAAGGACGGGGCGGTCAAGCGGCACGCGATCGCGTCGCTCGGCATGATCGGGGACGCCCGGGCGCTGCCGGCGGTGCTGGACGCGCTGCGCGGCAAGGGAATCCGGCAGGACGGCACGCCGACGCCGGGCTGCATCGTGAGCGAGGAGGCCTTCATCAAGGAGGCGGCGGCCACCGCGCTCGGCCATTTCCGCGACCCGCGCGTAATCCCGGACCTCATTATGCTCCTGAAGGACGTGAACCTGCGCGAGCAGGCTGCCGCGTCGCTGGTCCTGATCGGCGACAGCGCGATCGAGCCGCTGGTCGCCTTCCTCCACGACCCGAAGGCCTCGGAAGTCGGAGGCGAGGGGGAGCGCGTGCTCTCGTTCGCGACCAGCCGGCTGAACGCGATCGAGTCGCTGAAGAAGATCACCTACGACACGCTCAAGAAGCTTGGCTGGGAGCCGCCCCCGGAGGAGGAACAGGAACTGGAGGCCTCGCGTGCCGATTCGCTGCGGGTGGACAAACCGCTCGGCGAGACGGGGCGGTTCGGGCCCGCTGGGGACCGACCTGGGACGTAAGCCCCTTCCGGTGTCCCCGTCTGCCCGGGAACGCCGGAACTCGGCGGGGACGCCCCTCTCGTGCGCGGCGGCTGCTACTTCCGCACCGCGATCCCGTGCGGATCGGCCGTTTCCTTTCCGTCCTGCTGGTTGCTGAGCCGCGCGATCCCCACAAACGTGCCGCCCTTGCCGCCGTGCTCGATCCGGATTACCCCGACGCCGGGCGTCGCCCCCTTGGCATTGTCCACCTTCTTGTCGTTCCCGGTCAGCGGGGTCGGGCCCCGCAGCGCGACGAACACGTAGCTCTGGTCGGGGGCCACGTCCATCAGGTCGGGCGCCGGGTCGTCGCTGAGCGGGCCGGCCAGCTCGATCCCGCCGACGCTCAGGTTCGTGAGGCTGTCAATGATCTCGATATTGTTGCCGGCCCGGTCCGCGCTCCAGACGTACCGGCCCACCGCCGCCATCCCGTGCGAGTCGGCGAACTTGGTGTCGCGCGAGGTGATCAGCCGCGCCTCGACCGACTTGGGGAGGGTCGCGAGGCTGATCGCGTACACGTCGTAGGACAAGGAGGCGGCCGCCGGGAACTTGTCCGCCGGCCAGCCGCCGCCTGAGTTGATGTACATCGTGTCGCCCACCTGCACGCCGCCGCACCCCGCCGGGTGCACGTCCACGTTGGTGGCCGTTGCCACGATCTTCATCGGGGTCTCGGTCACGTCCACCACGAATAACCCGCCGCCCCGCAGGGTCACGAAGGCGTACTTGCTGGACGACTCTGTGATCGGGCACACCGGCGCCGTGTCCGGCCGCTCGCCGCTCTCCAGCACCCCCAGCTTCAGGACATCCTTCTCCGGATCGAAGCGGAACGTGTGCGCCGCGTAATCGGTCCAGATCCTGACGAACGTCTTGTCGGCCATGTTCGCGGCGATGACGATCTTCTGGTCCGGGGTGGGCCATGCCGCGTGGACGTTCTTGCCCAGCGAGAGGCAGGCCTCGGGCTTCCGGGTCGCCGCATCCAGGAACAGGACCTGCCCGCTGAGGAACGAGATGATGGCGTGGGACTGGTCCTTCGTAAAGAAGATCATGTGCGGGCGCCGGACCGCCTTCTTCGTCGCGTCCTGACAGAGCTTATTGACGTCGCCGGCGAGGTCAATCGTCGCCGCCGGCTTGGCTGCCGAGGGGTTCGCGGCGAGCTGGGCGCCGTCGTAGATGTGCAGGAAGCCCCCGCTCTCCTTGGCCGTGTCCGACTGATCCAGGGCCCAGACTTCATAGGCCGCCGCGGGGGCCGCGGTGATCGCGACGGGACCCGCGCTGACCGCGCTCGCCAGGGCAAGCGCGAAGATGAGCCTTCTCCTGTCGGCCTTGTCCGACCTGAGTCTGCGGTTCATGGGCACCTCCTTTACCATGATGAGCGTCGGGCAGGAAGGACCGTCTGCGTGCTGAGACGGGCGGTTGCATACTTAACACTAGGACACAGTCCTCGTCAACCACGCTCGCGCTGCTCCCGGCGGGGCGCCACCGGGAATCCTGTTGACCCTCGGAAAATGTGTGTGCTAGGTTACGTTTACCCTTTCTGAGCGCGGTGCGGGACGGCGACGAGCGCGCAAGGGTCGCGTCCGTGCCGCTTCGTCAGGTGTCCTGAATTCCCGGCCAGCCGACCCGCGCAGGGCGCGAGCGACGCAGCATGGGCGACCCGGTCCTGGAGAACATCGCAGCCCTCAAGGATGAGGACTGGGGCATCCGCGAGGAAGCTGCGCTGGCGCTGGGCGCTTCCCGCGATCGCCGGGCTGTGGTCCCGCTGCTGGCCATGCTCAAGGACCCCGACCGGGCGGTGCGGGCAGCGGCCATCACGGCGCTGACCGAGATCGGCGAGCCCGCCGTGACGGCGGTGGGGGCGTGCCTGGACGATCCGGACCTGACGGTCCAAGAGTCGGCCGCCTGCATCCTGGCCCGGATCGGGGATGCGCGGGTCTCGGATCGCCTGATGATCGCCCTGGGTAGCGCCGATTGGATCGTGCGGATGCACGCGGCGCAAGCCTTGGGGCGGATCGGCGAGCCCCGGGCGGTGCCGCGGCTCCTGCCCTTGCTGAACGACAAGGTGAAGGCTGTCCGGGTGGATGCCGCCCAGGCGCTAGTCCGGATCGGGCAGCCCGCCGTCGCGCCGTTGCTCGAGGCCTTGACGCACGGGGAATGGCTGGTCCGGCTCCATGCGGTGGAGGCCCTCGGCAAGCTCAAGTCGCCAGAGGCGGTCGAGCCGCTCCTCCGGACCCTCTTCAACGACCGGGATCCGGCGGTGCGCGAAGATAGCGTTCGCTCCCTCGGCGAGATCGGCGACGCGCGGGCGGTGCCCGCGCTCCGCGCCGTCGTCGCCGGGGCGAGCCGGCCGGCGGACAGCCGGCCGATTGACGGGTGTGGCGACCGGTGGGATCAGGAGATGCTCGCTATGGAGGCGGCGGTGAAGGCGCTGGCGCAGATCGGCGACGAGGCGGCCATTCCCACGCTGGTCGCGGCGCTCAAGAACACCTACGTGCGGGCGGAGGCCGCGACGGCCTTGACGGCGTTCGGCGCGCGGGCGGTCCCGGCTCTCGTGGAGGTGCTGCGGACCGAGCAGGACCAGAACATCCTCTACCATGTGAAGGAGGCGCTGGCCCGCCTGGGATGGAGGCCGCATCGGATCCAGTGAGCCCGGCCCATGCCGAAGGAATCGTTGGAAACCCTGATCGCGGAGCTGGTTCACGAGGAGGACTGGCGCCGGATGCGGGCCACGGCGGCCTGTCTAGCCGGCGGGCCCAAGGCCGTGGAGGGGTTGATCCAGGCGCTGGACCGCGGCAGCCCGGCGCTGAAGGTCGAGATCGCCGGCATGCTCGCGCGGATCAAGGATCCGCGCGCCGGGGTGCCGCTGGTCGGCCTCCTGAAGGACGAGGAGCCGGCGGTCCGGAAGGCCGCGGCGGCCGCGCTCGAACAGATGGCCGGGCTCCTCGACGACGCCGCGGCCCAGGCCCTGACTCAGATGCTCTGGGAGGCGACGGAGGAGGAGCCACGCAAGCTCGTGACCGGGCTCCTCGGCGTCATGCCGAACGCCATCGGGCCCCTGTGCGCGATGCTCAAGCATCCCGACGAGGGGGCTCGCCTGCTGGCGGCGGAGATCCTGGAACATCTCCTGGATCCCCGCTCCGCCGACGCGCTGGTGGACGCGATGGGGGATCCGGTGCTCCGCGAGGGCGCGGCCCGCACGCTCAAGAAGCTGGGGGCGATCCGGCAGCGGATCGAGGCGGCGTTCGACGCGCTGCGGAACGTGGAGGACTCCGGTCAGCGGGAGGAGGCCCGGATGGCGACGGTCATAGACCTGCTCGCGATCGGGCGCCCCAGCGTGGAGATCCTGATCGAATTCCTGGAGGACGACGACTGGGTCGTCCGGGAGGCGGCGGCGGACCTGCTCGGGAAGATCGGGGATCTCCGGGCGGTCGAGCCGCTGATGGAGCGGCTCCAGAAGGACAAGGACACCGGGGTGAAGGAGATCGCGCTCAAGTCGCTGGGCTTGATTGGCGACGCCCGGCCGGTCGAACTGTATCTGGGCGCGATCCCGATCCGGCCCTTGCGGGTCTACGCGATGGAGGCCCTGGCGAAGGTCAAGCAGGTGGAGGTCCTCGCGCCGCACTTGGCGCTGTTCGAGAAGCTGAAGATGGACCGTGACGGCCTCGTGGCCTACAACGCGGGGGTCATCGTGGACAAGCTCAAGGCCCTGGCGATGCAGGCGGAGGAGGCCGCTCAGCAAGCGGGGCAGGTGGCGAAGGACGACGGGAATGAGTGACCTGGATCAGTCCCAGCGGGAGTCCGGGGATCGGATTGACCAGTTGCTCTCGGCCCTGCGGGACGAGAACGAGGCGTTGCGCGATCACGCCGCGGCCAGCCTCAGCCAGATGGGCCTCGACGCGCTGCCGAAGCTCATCGAGATGCTCGCGGACGAAGACATGGTCATCCGCGAAGCGGCCGCCGGCGCGATCGTGCAGATGGG
>CAZTUO010000072.1:0-11729 GCA_964616355.1 uncultured Nitrospira sp. | reverse complement strand
CGGGTTCAGGAAGCGGTCGTCGAGAAAGAGCGTCTCCTCGGAGAGATTCGGGGACTCAACCAGACGCTCATCGCCCGGGTGGCGGAGGCCACGGAGGAGCTGCATCAGACCACCCTGCTGCTGGTGGAGGCCCGAACCCAGGCGGAACGGGCGCAGAAGCTCGCGGCGCTCGGAGAATTCTCCGCAGTGGTCGCCCATGAACTGGGTACCCCACTCAGCGCGATTTCGGGCCACCTCCAGATGCTGGCGAACGACACGGATCAGCAGGACCGGCATCGGCGGGTGGCCATCATCCGCTCCGAGCTAGCCAGGATGACCGAGATCATTCGGCACATCCTTGACTCCACCCAAGTCCGGGTCCAGATCGCTTCCGTGGATCTAAACGAAGTCGTGCAACAGAGCTTGGCCTTGATTGTGCCAGTGGTATCCACTAGGAGTATCACGCTGCAAACGAACTTGGCTCCCGCCTTGCCGGCTGCGGCTGGGGATAGCACGGCGCTCAAGGGGGTGCTGTTTAACCTCCTGACCAACGCCATCCAGGCCATGTCCAACGGCGGAGAGTTGTCGGTCACCACCGTGCCGGTCCGAGACAGTTCCCCGGACGGGGTGGTGATTTTGTCCGGAAGCCCCGCGCTGGCCCAGGGCGCAATCCGGTTGCTCGTCGGGGATACGGGACAGGGCATTCCCCCCGAGCATCTCGCACGGATCTTCGAACCGTTTTTTACGACCAGAGCGAGCGGCGGGGGAAGCGGGCTCGGGCTGGCCGTCTGCCATCGCGTCGTAGCCTCGTGTGGCGGACGCCTGGCGGTCCGGAGCGAGGTCGGCCGGGGCACGGTCTTTACCGTGGATCTTCCAGTGTGGATGGTAGAGGCGGCCGATGACGGCTAGGCCTTGGGTGCTCGTCGTCGACGACGATCGAACTCACTGCGACCTGATGGGGGAAGCGCTCACCCGGGCCGGGTTCCAGGTCGAGCTGACGAGCAGCGGCGAAGAGGCGCTGCTCAAGGGTGGCCAGCGGGACTATGACGTCGTGTTGAGCGATATCCGCATGGGCACGGTCTCGGGGCTGGACGTGTTGGAATCCTTCCGAACGGACGCCCCCGATACGCCAGTGGTCTTGTTGACTGCGTTCGGCTCGGTGGACACCGCCATCCAGGCGATGAAGCGCGGCGCGTTCGATTACATCGGCAAGCCAGTGAATCTGGATGAGCTGGTGTTGATCGTGACGCGGGCGGTGGAGCACAAACGCCTTGTGTCTGAAAACCGGCAGCTCCGCCAGAGCCTCGATGATCATGCCCGGATGCCCACCCTGGTCGGCCAGAGCCGGAAGATGTTGGAGGTATTCAAGCTCATTGGGAAAGTGGCGCCGAGCCAGGCCAGCGTCTTGATTCAAGGGGAGACCGGGACCGGCAAGGAACTCGTCGCCCGCGCCATTCATGACCACAGCCCTCGGGTATCCAAACGCTTCGTCGCCATCAACTGCAGCGCCATTCCCGACACCCTCCTCGAAAGCGAGCTGTTCGGCCACGTCAAGGGAGCCTTTTCCGGAGCCGACTTCTTGCGTCGCGGGCTGCTGGAAGAAGCCAGTGGCGGGACTTGCTTCTTCGACGAAGTCGGAGACCTTTCGCAGGCCGCGCAGGCCAAGCTGCTCCGGGCGCTGCAAGAGCGAGAAATCCGACGAGTCGGAAGCAACGACGGGATTCCCGTGGACCTCCGCGTGATCGCCGCGTCTCGCCGGGATCTCTCCCACCTCGTAAAGGAAGGAAAATTCCGCGAGGATTTGCTCTACCGGCTGAACACCATCACACTGGTCCTCCCGCCGCTGCGGGAGCGCACCGACGACATCCCGTTGCTGGTCGAGTATTTCCTGGCCCAGTACGGAGCTCGTCGCGAGCCCCCGGTGAACGGCATCGCCGCGACGGCCATGAAGGCCCTGCAGCGCTATGCCTGGCCCGGCAATGTGCGCGAGCTGGAGCACGTGATCGAACGGGCGGTGACCCTGGCCACCAACAGGGTCCTGACGTTGGGCGATCTCCCCATCGCGGTCCGTGACAAACCGCCGAGAAGCGGGGAAACTTCGGCGGCCATGCCGCTTCCGGAATCCCTCGACGAGCGGGAACGAGCCCACGTGCTCGCGGTGCTCAAAGCCAGCAAGGGAAATAAGACCCTAGCCGCCCAGCGACTTGGCATCAGTCGCTGGGCTCTGTACCGGTTGCTGGACCGCTATCTCTTGAGAGACCCGGACTAGCCCTCCCCCAGGCAGGCCCAATCCATCCAGCCGTTCGGCCGACCAGCCGGTTGTCCTCGAAGCTGCACTCTGTGCGACTCTGCTACAACCGTCACACAGTCCGCCTATCCAGACGCCGCACCTCCTCCCCCACTAGGCAAGCACTCATAGATTCCTGCGCGGTTAGGCAGCTGAACGGCAGCCTCCTGGGTGGCACCATGGTTGCTTTTCTGCACGAGGCAAGCGGCATGGTGACCACGCTCATTTTCCAAGGAGGGTGATCAGGATGGGGCCGTCCGTCTGCGCCCGATGCTGCGGGTTCATGGTCTTTGAGGACTTTGGTGAATGTCGGCGGGAGAGGGGAAAACCGGAGAGGTGGGGATTCCGCTGCATCAATTGCGGAGCCATCGAGGACCCCGTCATTCGAACCAACCGGAGTCGCCCTTCCACCATCATCATGAAACACGCGAGACTGCCAACCAAGGTCACACGAATCGAGCGCGCCATGGTGGCAGCGGGTTCGACCCATGCAGGTCGTCGGAAAGGACAACACGCGTCCGCGCAAACATAAGCGCAACAGGCTCCGGGGCCGGGTCAGTGATGGGTGAGTCACAAGCAGGGGATGCCATGCCAACCAGGTATCCGCGAATTCTTGTGGTGGATGATGTCCCGGAGACGCGGGAGTTGACCAAGGCGATGCTTGAGTTCGAGGGGTATTCGATCGAAGAAGCCGCCGACGGGCTTGACGCGGTCCAGAAGCTGGTGACCGGACCCTATCATGTTGTGGTGACAGATTACCACATGCCACGCATGGACGGCCTGCAGCTCTTGCAGTACATTCGCCGTCACTGGCCAACCATCCCGGTCATTGTGCTCTCAGCCGAGGCGATTGGCGAGATGGCCCTCCGCAATGGAGCCTATGCGTGGATCCCCAAGCCCCATCCCGTGAGGGAGTTCATTCAGACCGTGCGCTACGCCGTGACGGGAACCCGAGCGCCGCGAGCAGGTAAGCGCGACTAGCCGAGGCTGTCAAACGGCGCTCGCATCCAGCGCCGTCTTGAGGAAGAGGGTCGTTCTGGCTGGCTGTGAGCCTGATGGCGCCCAGCGACGGGGAGATCGTCCGGAGCTGCCGCGACAGCTTGCCACCATTCATGCGGGCAGTTGGTGCAGCGGGAGGTCAGAGGTTCCCCTCACGGTGTGCATTTCCGCACCCCGCGCACCGTGCGGAGCGGGAGGCGATCTCTGGAAGGGGAGCCGCCGGCTCTGGCGCGCTGTCGGTCGGAGACCCTAACTCTGCGCGACTGCACGATCTCCCCCGAATCATGGCGGCAATGGACGTCCTCCAAGGCTAGGCGCGATGCTTGCTAGGCTCTGCTGCGTGTCGACGCATCGGCATCTTACCCCATACGCGTTCCGATTAGGGCGGAGGCTTCCCTGATGGACCGCAAGGAGCAAGGCTTTTCTGACAGCGAAGTCGAGGATCTGATCCTGGGCCTCCTCTACTCACGCCGGCGGCTGAGCTTCCTCGAACTCGCTGATGCAATGACTGGCTACCAGTGGCGACAACTCTTCGAGGCCCTGTTCCGCCTGCAACAGAGACAGCAGGTTGCGTTGCGGCCTCTGTCCGGGGATTACGAGATCCGATTGGTTGAGGTCAACGCCCTCGGACCGGATGACACAAGCCACAGAGGGCTGGGTGAGAGATGAGCCTGCGAGAATCCGGAACTGGCCGGCAGGGTGGTTGCTTGGCCTCGGCCTGGCGATCCATGTGGGTTGCAGCGGGCCAACGGCCCCCTTGGATCTCTCTTCGATGGATCCTGCTCAGGACCAATGGCGGATCGCCTTGTACCACAGCCGGGAGGCGGCAGCCTTGCGGCGGAGAGCGGACGAGATGCGAGCCCGCGTGGCCGTCTACGAGCGGCTGTTCGGATCCGACTCCGAATGGGTCTCCGGCGCAAGAACGCTGGCGGACTTCTATGAGCAAGCGGCGCGAGAGCAGGAGCGTTTGGCGGGGAAGCATGCGAGCCTGGCCGGGGGCCACGTCCCGTTCCCTCCGTCAGAAGCGCCGCGATAGGGGGAGCCGATGCCACTGAGCCGGGCGGTCGCGGCCCTCTTCCTCGTGGCGATCATGAGCGCGGCATGCGGGACGACGGTCCAGCCGGGTTATCGGGGGCTCCGCTGGCATCCGTTCACCGAAGGCCTTTCCACGCAGCCGCTGAAGGACGGCTTCTATTGGCGGGCGCCGTGGAACGATGTGTACGTCTACGACGTGCGCTGGCAGAGCTTCACGGAAACAGTCGAGGCCTTGAGCTCCGATGACCTGCTGGTTGAGCTCAAGGCCGCGATCATCCTGCGCCCGATCCCCGACGAGGTGTATTTCCTGGCTCAGGAAGTCGGCACGGACTTCTACGCGCGGATCGTCAAGCCCGAACTGCTGGCGGCGGTCCGGAGCGTCGTTTCCGGCTATGCCATGGTCCACGTGCCGGAGAAGAGTGCGGAGATCGCGAGCAAAGTTCAGGCGGTCGTGGTCGAGAAGCTCAAAGGGCGGCATCTCGAGATCGCCAGCGTCGCGCTGGCAGACATTGAGCTGGCCAAGATGGTGCTCGACGCGGTCGAGCGCAAGCAGGCCAAGGAGCAGGAAAAGGAGCAGAAGGAATTCGAGCTAGTGATCGCGAGCAAGGACGCGGAGATCGCCCGCATCCGGGCCAAGGGCGAGGGCGACTCGATCCGGATCCGCTCCGAAGGGGAGGCTGAAGGGCTCAAGATCCGCGCGGCGGGGCAGGCCAAGGCCCAGGAGATCATCGCGCAGACGCTCACGCCGGCCTATCTCCGGTTCAAGCTCTATGACAGCCCCGCGGCCAAGTTTGTGCTGGTGCCGGACGGCAGCAACGTGCCGGTGATCATTAACCCCGGCGGGGCTCCGGCGCACCCGCCGGTGGCCGACGAGCGGGGAACGCGGTAACCGGTTATCAACGAAGGAGGGGGCGATGGTCTGCGCGCGCTGCGGCGGGTTCATGGTGCTCGAAGACTTCACCGACCTGCGCGAGGAGATCGCGCAGGGCTCGTTCGTAGGGGGACGGTGTCTGAACTGCGGACACATCGAGGATCCCGTCATCACCGGCCACCGTGACGCGGCAGACCCCTGCCGCGCACTCGTGGCTGGCCACGCCGGAGGACGAAGCCGCATGTCCAAAGGGCCGCTGTGCCTACGCGCGGGGTCTGTGCCGCAAGAGGCCTGACAGTTTGTGGCCATGGCTGCGCCTGAGCCAGCCCGTAGCCATGGTCGCATGCGGGTGGGGGCTGCACAGAGGCCCTCACCCGCGTACAAACGGAGGAATCGTCATGGAGCCATCCCGGCACAAAATTCTGGTGGTAGACGATGACGACGAGGCACGCCAGGTGCTGATCTGGACTCTGGAGGGAGCCGGCTATCAGGTCGAGGGGGCGCGCGACGGGATCGAGGCTGTCGAGAGGCTGAATCTGCAATCCTACGCGTTGGTCCTCACCGACTACCAGATGCCGCGCCTCAACGGATTGAAGCTCCTTGCCCTCTGCCAGGCGGTCTGGCCCGAGACGCCGGTGGTGTTGCTGTCCGGCTCCGACGAGGCGGCCGCTGCCTGCCGGCTCGGCGCCTATGCGTACCTTCGCAAGCCTTACGACGTGGCGAACATCCTGGAGATCGTCGTGTCCGCGATCCGCCCGTCGGTTCCGGGTCTGAAGATTCCGTCGGCAGCGAAGGCCTCTTGACCGGCCACACCATCCCCATCCTCCGCGCAGTGCGGCTTGCGCGAATCCGCTCATTCTTGCCCCTAACGAGGAGGCGCAGGCGTGCAAAGGCCCGCGTTTGTGGTGCCGCCGCGTTTCCTTCGCCTGGCATCAGGCTTGCTTCCCTGGCGGAAAGAAACCAACCTCACTGTCTGAGAGAGGGGTCGCCACGATGCGTGCGTGGATGCGCGAACCCAGCTCTTCGTTTCAGTCTGACCGCTGCCAGCGGCACACCGGGCCGGCTCACTGGTGCAAAAGCGGGGCCGCGCTGGCATTGGTCCTGGCAGTGACCTGCGCGCTGCCGCTGATCGGTCGCGCGGACGATGCCCCAGAGCAGCATCGGGTCGGTGACATTGAGCTGGCCTCCATCGTGTTGGGGCAGGACGGGCCCGCGGAGGTGGAGCGCAAGCTCGGGCGCTCTCCTTGTCTCATTCCCTCCGCGTCAGGCGAGACGGTGTCCTACCTGTATAACGTTCAAAGCTCGGAGGGGCGGTCCTACTTGCGGCTGGAAGTCAACAGCCTGGTGGATGCCATCACGCTCTCGACCGATCCGCCGCTCACGGGGGTCTGCTACGGGCCGGTGCGAGGGAATGTGCCGATCCGCACGAAGAAGGGGTTGCAACTCGGCATGACGACCGACGAGGTCCTGCGGATCTACGGCAAGCCGCAGGAGACCTTCGCGGTCGGATCGTTGGTCCGGTTCCGGTACCAGGCGATGCTGGATCGCCCCTACGAATGGGATCTGGTGTTCCGGAACGGCCGGCTGGTGGAATGGTCTGCCGTGACGATGGAATAGCGGGTGACGCCTGGCCCGCTAGTAGTCCTGCCTATACCGGTAGCGAAGCAGCACAGCCTCGGCCCGGCGCTGCGCAGGCGTCATGACCGGGAGATCCGAGTAGTTGTGCACAAGCTCCTCGGCAATTCCCTCTCCGACCGCCAGACTGCCTTGCTTGATGTACTCGTCCGCCACGTCCATGAGCAACGCCGTGCGCTGTTCCAGTGAAGGCAGGAGATCGTCCGGCGGATCGAGCTTGGCCGCCTTGTAGGACCGGTAGAGGGTAAATCCATGATCCAGGTAATGCCGGACCGCCGCCTCGTACCACTGCAGCGCCTCGATCGAGGCGTCCCGGCGGTACCGATCGCGGGCCGTCCGCAGCCCTTCTTTCAAAGCCGCGTCGTCGGCCTGCCACTGGGCGACGCGATCGGGCATGCGAACCAAGTCAGCCGAGGGCCCTCCGGATGACGCGCCCGTGCAGGCCCCAGATCCCCACAGGGCTGCGGTCAGGGTGAGGCCCATCCACACACGCCCGGCCCTGCTCGCCATTGTGTCCTCCTCTGGAGAGGTGAAGAGATGAAACGGATTGTACCACAGCCGCGCACTGGGGGCGGATCGGCGCTCCACAAGCTGATCGGAAGCCTCCTGTTGCTTGGAATTGTCTCGACGACCCGGCTGTCGTCCGCCTGGGCGGTGGAGCCATACTTTGGCTATTACGACGAGACGCCGCCGATTGACCAGGTCGAGCTCGACGCCATCGGGGAGCGGGTGCAGGAAGCCCACAAGCGACTGAAGCTCCCGGATCAACCGAAGGTCCCGCCGGCCCCGCCAGCGCCGCTGCCACCGCCCGTGACGGACGAACGCGACGGCCCGCCGGCGATTGATTTCCAGGAGGTGGACGAGCTGCGCAAGGCCTACGAGGAGCTGCAATCGCAGGTCCCTGCGGGACGGGCCCCCGCTGCTCCTGGTGCCCCGGCCCCTCCTGCGCCAAGCCCCAAGCCGGCCCCGCCGGAGCGTTCGGAGGCCGAGCTCGAGGGAGAACTGAAGCGGCTCACGGAGCGCGTGAGCGCTCTCGAGCGGGCGCTCGTGGGCACCGAGGAGCGTCCGGGCCTGGCCGGCCTGATCGGCGGCTACACCCGGCACAACGGGTTCTTCCTGATGTCGTCCGGCGGCGACTTCTTTCTGCGGCTGCCCGTGCTCCTTCAGGCCGACTACCGGAGCTTCCCGGGCGGCCAGAACGGGACGAACCCCGGCGTGCAACCGAGCACATTCGTGCTCCAGCGCGTCCGCCCCATGGTTCACTTCCGCCTCTGGCGATACTTCCGCGGCTTCATGACGCCCGACCTCGGGAACGGTTTCACCAACAGCCCGCTGGTCCAGGGCCGCGTGCAGACTCCCGACGCCTTCGGCGAGTGGGACTACTTTTCCGCGTTCCGGGTCCGGATGGGCAAGTTCAAAAGCCCGATCGGGCTTGAAATGCTCCAGGCCACCCAGAACCTGAGCTTCATGGAACGCTCTCTTACCCGGAACCTGCTCCCCAATCGCGACCTGGGCGTCATGGTGTGGGGCTATTGGGACCACGGGCTGGTCGAGTACCAGCTCGGCGTCTTCAACGGTGCGCCGAATGCGAACTTCTATCAGGAGAGCGCGGCCTTCAGCTCGGGCAAGACGCTGGAGGCGCGGGTCTTTTCCCGGCCCTTCCTCCACAGCCAGACCCGCTGGTTGCGCGGCCTCGGCTTGGGGGTGGGCATGAGTCACGGGTCGGTTCGGCAGACCAGCGGGCAGGACCCCATGCAGACCGAAACGTTTAGCTACACGTTCTTTCAGTACAGGTCCACGGTGACTGGCGCCGGCGACCGGACCCGGATCGCGCCGCAACTCGCCTGGTACTGGTCGCGGTTCGGCGTCATGGCCCAATACGTCCAGAGCACCCAGCGTCTGACGGTCACCTCCGGCGGCCCGTCGGTCCAGACGACCCACGACGGCTGGTCCGGCCAGGTTTCGATGTTCCTCACGGATGACACCGCGACGTTCGGCCGCGTCCAGCCGCGCGAGCCCCTGAACCCCTCGAACGGGCAGTGGGGCGCCTGGGAGATCGCGGTCCGGTACGCGCAGATCAACATTGATCCCGCCACCTACGCCTACAACCTGGCCGATCCCGGCGTCAGCGTGCTCCGTGCCAAAAGCTCCACGTTCGCCCTGAACTGGTACCTCAACGAGAACCTTCGGCTGGAAGCCAACTTCGTCCATACGGACTTCACGGGGGCCACCCCGGCGTACCACGCGGCGAGCCACGAGGACGGCCTGATGTTCCGCACCCAGCTCACCTTCTGACTCTGAGTCACGCCGTGACGGTCCTGCGGGTGCTTGTCCTGAGCCTGGTTCTGGGGAGTGCCGCCTGGGGGGCGGAGGGGCCCAGCACGCCCCCTGAGAGCGGCCTGCCTCCGGCGCTGCAGACGCCGGCTGCTCCGGAAGGCCGTGCCGGTCTGCTGGCTCCTCCGCCCTCCGCCCGGCAGCGGCTGCGCGACTTGGACCGCCGCCTGAGCGTACTGGAATCCACGATGGTCGGACGTGGGCATGGGCCAGGAGCCGTTCGACCTCGTGATCTCGGACGTGGGCATGGGCGCGGGGTGTTGGAGCGGGGGCTTGGCTGGTCGCCCGAGCTGAAGGAACGCGGCTTTTTCCTCTACTCGACCGACGGGTTCTTCCGGCTCCACCTCAACGGCGGTATCCAGGCCGACTACCATGCGTTTCCGTTCGGGCAGCGGGGGACCGATCCGGGCACTGAGCCGGACGGCTTTGTGCTGCGCCGGCTGCGCCCCATCCTGGATTTCCGTATCGGCCGTTTCGTGCGCGGGCAGATCATGCCGGACCTGGCGCCGCGCCGGCGCAGCGAGCTGTTCAACGCCTTTCTGGATTTCGAGCTGTCCGAGTACGCGCGCGTCCGCGTGGGCCAGTTCAAGCCGGTCATGAGCATCGAGAACCAGCAGGGCGAATTTGACCTCGTGTTCCTGGAGCGCTCGTTGGTCCAAAACTTCGCCTTGCGCCGCGCCTTCGGCGTCCAGCTCACCGGCTACACCGTGCAGCGCCATCTCCGGTACGACCTCGGGGTCTTCAACAGCAACAATGGCGCCGTCGGCAGCGCCAGCGTCCCGGAACTGTCGGCGGACAACGGGAAGCTCGGCATGGCCCGGCTCATGGCGACGCCCTTTCTCCTGAAGGGCCCACCGGCTCTCCGGAAGCTGGAGCTGGGCGCCGGGGTCCTGTTCGGCGAGTGCCTCAACTCGGTCTGCCAACAGCCCATGTTGACGATGGGACAGGATCGCATCCTCTTCCAGTACAACGGCGGTGTGACTGGGAACGGGATGCACGTCTGGGTGCTGCCCGAGGCGCAATGGTTCTGGGGGCGGCTCGGCATGATGGCGACGTTCGTCCACACCTGGGAGCCGGACCGCAACCTGACGACGGGTCAGGCCGCCACGCTGCAGAACCAGGCCTGGATGGTGCAAGGGGAGTTTGCGCTGACGGACGACGAACCGGCGTTCAACCGGGTCACCCCCAAGACCCCCTTCGACTTGACCACGCCAGGCCATTGGGGCGCCGTGACCTTCGCCGCGCGCTACTCGGAGCAACAGGTGGACCCCCAGGCGTTTGGCCTGAACTTCGCCAATGCCGTCCTGTACGCGCGGACGGCGCGCGGCTTCAGCCTCGCGCTCAACTGGTACATGAGCCGGGAGGTCCGGCATCAGGTGGTCTATGAGCACACCGACCTGTTTGGCGCCACGCCGGCCTTCGCCACCTCTCCGGCGACAGACCTGCTGGCGTACCGGTTTACGTTGATCTATTGAGCAGGGCGAGCGGAATCGCCACGATCGCGCGCGGGCGAGTGGTACAATGCATCGGGGAATGGTGCTGGTGCGTCTCAGAGAAATCGGCGAGCGGGTACGAGAGGAGCTGCAGGTCGCGCGACTGGTGCTGCAGGACGAACGCGTCCCGCGGGCGGCCCGGTGGTTGCTGGGGCTGGCGGTCGCCTATGCGCTCTCGCCCGTTGACGTGATTCCGGATTTCATCCCCGTGCTGGGGCACCTGGACGACGCCGTCATCGTGGGCGGGTTAGTCCTGCTGGCATCCCGTTGGATTCCGGCGGACGTGCTGGAGGAATGCCGCGCCCGCGCCCGGCGGGACCAGGCCTCAGGGGAGGCGCGGTCGCACACTCATGACCGAAGGGAGGCTCCATGGGCAGACTGATCGGGAGAGGCGGGAAGAACGGGAGGGGCGCAAGGGGTGTCATCGCGGGGATCCTGTGGCTGAGCCTGGCGCTGCCGCTCGCGCCGCAGGCGGCGGACGTGCCGCCGGAGCAAGTCGTGCGCTACCTGCTGGCGACGGTTGAGGCCTTTCGCACCCTCTACATGGAGAGCGTCGTCGAGCAGGTCCAGCGGGCCGGCCTCCATCCGAAAGAGGAGTGGGACAAGGATGACCGTGCGGTGATGCTCCCGTTCCAGTTCGTCAAGCTGGCGGGCGAGCGGATTGGGATGAAGGAGCTGGAGATCGGTATCATCTCGCTCACGCCGCTGTACACGTCGAACTTTCCCAAGACGCAGGCGGAGGTGGACGCATTGAAACGCCTCCAGGCCGACCCCCGGCATGAAATGATCACGTTTGTGGATGGTCCGCAGGTCAAGGGACTCATCGCGGACTTTGCGGTCACGCAGGCCTGCGCCGATTGCCACAACCATCATCCCAACGCGACCAGGCGGGACTTTAAGAAGGGAGACCTAATAGGCGCGGTGGTGGTCAGGCTGAAACGGTCATGAGGCGGGCGAGTCGTTCTCCTTGCGCTCGCCCGTCGGGTGACCCATACTGGGATGGGCGCGGAGGGACCATGAGAGGAATCAAGGCATCGGTGCTGTATACTGCTCCCCTGAGAGAGTGGACACTTTCGAGAGTGAGTGGGTAGGATGA
>CAZTUO010000071.1:296-11859 GCA_964616355.1 uncultured Nitrospira sp. | reverse complement strand
CCCCTCGTCGCCGGGTCTTCCACCGCACCGATTGTGCCCAAGCTGGATTTCCGTTATGATCCGGCTCCTCGTGCGCCCGGCGCGGGACACCCCGCGGGCGCCACACGGAGCTAGGGAACGGTAGTCGCGATGCCGCAGCCCGTGCTCGCCTGCTTGGATCTGGAAGGCGTCCTCGTGCCGGAGATCTGGATCTCCGTGGCGCAGAAGACCGGGATTGCCGAGCTGCGCCTGACGACCCGGGACGTTCCGGATTACGACGCCTTGATGACGCGGCGGCTCGGCCTCCTCGACCGGCACGGGCTCACGCTGGCCGACATCCAGGCCGTGATCGCGAGCCTGGCGCCGCTGGAAGGCGCGGCCGAGTTCCTCCAGTGGCTCCGCGAGCGCTGCCAGGTGATCATCCTCTCGGACACCTTCTATGAGTTCGCCCTGCCGCTCATGCGGCAGCTCGCCTATCCGACGCTCTTCTGCAACCGGCTGGAGACGGACGGCGGCGGCCGCATCGTGGGCTACCACCTCCGCCTTCCCGACCAGAAGCGCCAGTCCGTCGCCGCGCTGAAGCGGCTCCGGTTCCGGGTGATCGCCGCCGGCGATTCCTACAACGACACGACCATGCTCGCGGAGGCCGATGCGGGAATCTTCTTCCGCCCGCCGGAGGCCATCGCGGCGGAGTTCCCGCAGTTCCCGGTGACGCGGACCTACGAGGAGCTGAAGCAGGCCTTCTGCCGGGCGGGCGGGCTGCGACCATAGGAAGAGGGACCCTGGCTGCCCACTCCCCGCCAACGGCATGCGCGGCTAGGTTGGCGGAGCACTCTGCGGTAGGATTGCCCCGGCTCACACGAGCAGCCCGAGCTCTTGCAGAGTGGCTGGCATGGGCGGTCACGATGACGACCGCGAACATAGAATTGCCCGACGGTGCATTGTCAGCGTCGAGCCGCTCACCTCAGGGGTTCGCCAAAGAGAGGCGCATCGCCGCGGCCGTGCAAGGGTATGCGGAACAGCGGATTTCCCAGGAGAAGGCGGCGGACATCGCCGGCCCAAGCCGGGCGGAGACGCATTGGCGTCGTCTAGACCGCTTCTTCCTCTGAAAGGACGCCATCATCTCCTCGGCAGAGTCAACGGGTCCGTAGACGCGGCCTTTGCGGATGTCCTCCAGCCCTTCCTCGAGTCGCTTTTCGAATAGGGTCTTGGGGGGTCAAGATCAACACGCCTTGCCCCCTGCCCCGGCCTATGCTAGCCTAGCCTTACGTGGATCGCGGGCAGCGAAAGCGGCTGGCTGACATCTGCGAGAAACTGGGGGTCGCTCTCTTTGTAGGAGCCGCCCTGCAAGCGCTCATTACCGAAGCCTTTACCCTTCGCCCCTTGATCGTGGCCGGTGTCGCCGTCGTAGGATTCAGCTTGCTCCTCATCGCGATCGTGCTCTCGAAGGAGATCTGAGCATGGAATTGCTTATGCTCGCGATCATGGCCCTGCTCTTCGTCCTGGGCATGTGGTGGTATCTGAGCCACCAGCACCGTTAGACCTTCGCCCACTTCCTGGCCAGCGTCATCGAGACCGATCTCGCCGGAGGCTAACCAGTCGCCACTCAGCGTTCATCGTGAGGAGTAGGCACTGGAGCAGTACGCCGGGCGCTTCCTCATGCTCGGGATCGTCGTGCTGGCTGCCATCGCTTCTACGATTGTCTTCGCGATTCAGGATCGGAAGCAGCGACGCTGAACTCGTCATTTCCCGCCTCACTCAGGCTGTCATTCCCGCCTCAGCCAGTCTATCATTCCCGCCTCACCTACTCCGTCATTCCCGCGGAAGCGGGAATCCAGCCCCGCCAGGAACAGGCGGGGCTATCCCCGCGCAGGCGGGGACCCAGGACCACTCTGGATGCCCGCCTGCGCGGGCATGACGGAAAAGGGAACCTGGCTTCCCACTCCCCGCCAACAGCATGCGGGCTAGGTTGGCGGAGCCCTCTGTGGTAGGATTGCCCCGGCTCACACGAGCAGCCCGAGCTCTTGCAGAGTGGCTGGCATGGGAGGTCACGATGACGACCGTGAACATAGAATTGCCCGACGGTGCATTTTCAGCGTTGCGCCGCTCACCTCAGGAGTTCGCCAAAGAGATGCGCATCGCCGCGGCCGTGCAATGGTATGCGGAACAGCGGATTTCCCAGGAGAAGGCGGCGGACATCGCCGGCCTGAGCCGGGCGGAATTCCTCGATGAGTTGTTTCGACGGCGGGTGCCCGCATGCCAGATCACGCTGGAAGAACTGATCAAAGAACTCGAGAGCGATCGTGCCTGAAGCGTGGGGTGTCAATGCGTCGCCTGTGATCCTTTTGGGCAAAGTCGGTCGCCTGGACCTTCTTGAGCGTTTGGGAGTCATCCCCCTTGTTCCCGAGACCGTCCTTCGCGAACTCAGAGCCGGCATTGAGGGAAGCCCAGGAGCCAGCGATCTTTTGAACTGGGCGACCGCTCGCAGCGCAGCGGACGGGCCGGTTCCCTTGTCAGTTGAGCGGTGGGATCTGGGGCCGGGCGAGTCGCAGGTCATCGCTCATTGTTTGATTGGAGCGCAACGCGCCGTCCTGGACGACGCTCAGGGCCGAGCATGCGCCCGAGCGCACGTGGTTCCGGTCATCGGCACGCTGGGGGTCGTGCTTCGCGCCAAGCAACAGGGTCTCATTCCGGCTGCACGTCCCTGGGTTGACCGACTCCGCGAGGTCGGCCTGTTTCTCGATGATGATCTGGCGAAGCGTGCGCTCGCTCGCATAGGGGAATGACGTCACGCCGCCTGATCGAACGCCGGAGGAATAGGACATGGAGCAGTACGCCGGGCGCTTCCTCATGCTCGGGATCGTCGTGCTGGCTGCCATCGCTTCTACGATTGCCTTCGCGATTCAGGATCGGAAGCAGCGACGCTGAACGGTTCTGTCCTTCGTCAGGCTCCCTTCTCAAAGCAATCCCCGCCGGGGAGGCTTCCCCGGCGGGGATTGTTCAGCTCGCAGCGAAGAGCCGGCAGCTCGGAGCTCCTCGCTTCCGGCTCTTCGCGAGGCCCGGTTCGCGCCCCCTTACGGCGCGACGTAGGAGCCGAACTTCGGCACCTTCTCGCAGACCTCCTTCGGCTCCATGTTGTTCTGCTTGCAGAGGTGATAGAGCGCGCCCTCCGCGGAGAGCCGCGCCTCCTTGTGCTCCCCCGCGTCGGCGTAGCCAATCCCCTTCTCCAACAGTTGGATTGCCTTCTTGTCCGCGTTGGCCGACTTCGCCTTGGCGAGCGCCTCCCGCATGTCGGCCGCCGCCTTCTTGATGTTGCGCATGTCCGCGCCCCAGGACTTCTGGAAGTCCTCCGGGGTGTTGAACGCGGTGTAGCGCTTGCCCAAGCCCGGATAGTCGGTCAGCCCCTTGTACGCCTGGTTCGTCAGCGCGATGGCGTCGGCCACCTGGGCCTGCGCCGCGAGCGGCGTCATCCAGACCACCAGGCCGGCCATCACAGCCAGCAGCATGAGTTTTTTCATCGAAGCCTCCTTAAGCTCGTAGCGAGCAGCGAAGAGCCGGAGACTCGGAACGTCTTGCGGTTTGCTCGTTCTCGTTCTTCCGCATTTCCTGCTATCCGCTACTCGCTCTTCGCTCCTCTCTGTTTGCTCGCAGCTAGAAGTTCATCCACAGCGACAGGTACCACCAGTCCTGGTCGGCGGCGTTGGGGGTGATGTTGTCCCGGATGTAGGCCCCCGCGAACATGTGGCCCCAGGTCCCCTGGAGGGCGACCCGGCCGTCCGCGAACATCCGCGTCCAGGTGAAGTCAATCTCGTCGCCGATGTGCCGCTGGGTGTTGTTCGCCTTCGTCCAGGCGTACGGCAACTGGTTCGCGCGGTACCAGTTGTCCTTCGTGTTGGCCAGGTTGAAGTTGGCGTACCAGATCTCGAAGTGGTCGCGTTCGGACGGGCGGAACTGCAGGTTCACCTGTGGCGAGAACATGTTCCGCCAGGCCATGATGTCCATGTACCCCATGTGGATGTGGTTGGTCGGGTAGAAGTTCTCGAAGGTGTTGGAGCTGTGGCCGCAGGCCTGCCCCGCGGTCGCGGCTGCGTTGTTCGTCCCGCAGTTCGCGTTGCCGTCGCCCGAGGCATAGTCCAAGCCGAACGCCAGGCGCGGCTTCCACCTGTGCTCATAGACCGTGTAGCCGATCCAGTTCCGGGTGGCCCAGGCGTTGATGTGCAGGTCCATCGTCGTGCCCTGGAGCCCGGAGGCCTGCCGGCCGAACTGGTAGGCGGTCTCGTTGATGAGGTCCCAGTTCCCCTTCCGCATCTCGGTCCGGTTCCCGAGCGTGTGGCGGACCTGCAGGTTCGCCTTCGGCAAGGCCCCGCCCGTCCAGGTCCCGGCTCCTGCGACGTTGGGGGACTGCTGGTTGTTCACGAAGTTCGTGAACAGGAGGTAGTAGGGTTCGAACAGAAAGCCCGGGACCGTCTTGATCTGGTTGTACAAGATGAACAGGTCGGCGGAGTTGTTGGCCTTGCCGCCAAGAATGTTGTTGCCGACCCCGCCCACCGCCGAGTTCGGACTGGTGAGGAGCGTGTTCACGTCCGCCTCCCGGAACCAGCCGAAGTAGCTGTCGAAGGCCTTCGTGGAATAGGCGAACAGGATCCCGTCGTGGGAGAAGCCCGTGTTCGCCCAGTCGAAGTGGCCGAACAACGAGTGGTTCCCGAAAATCAGGTACTGCCGGCCGGCCTTCATGCTCAGCCCTTGGATCCCGGCCAGGTTCCGGATCAACACATAGGCGGCGCGGACGCCCAGGTTACAGCCGCCTGTCCCGTTGTTCGCGCTCGTGCTCGTCGAGCAGTTGTTGTTCAACGCCGGCCCGCCGCCCGCGCCCGGTGTCGCCGGGTTGGCCGTGGTGCCCCAATCCTGGGAGTAGATCATTTCCATGTAGAAGTTGACGTCCGGCGAGAGGTCGTAGCCGATGCCGAGCCGCACCAACTGTTGGACGAAGAAGGTGTTGCCGGACCCGGTCCTGCTGGACGCGCCGTTGCTGTTCGCCCGGGCGTTGGCCAAGGTGTTACAGTTGCCGGCCGCCGACAGCGGGTTCCCCTGGCCGAAGCACATGCCGTACCGCGCCTCCGGCCGGACACGCAGGTCGGCCCGCAGCCAGAGGTTTTTGAGGTCGAAGTTCCGGCCGATGACCGGATCGTAGGCCTCGTAGGCTTCTTTCTGCGGAATGTTTCTGGGGATCGGCGGGAGGTTAGTAATGCGCTCGCCCGGGGGCAGCTCGTACCCGGCCAGGGCGGGGGTCAACAGGGAAGAGACCAGCACCTGGAGGCCGGCCATCAGCATGGCCGCGCCCAGGGTGGGCAGGATGGACCGGATCGCCAGCCATCCTTTTCGCTGTCCGATGCTCCTCATAGCGTTCCTCCTAATGAATTGGATTGCGATGCCTCAACCGGCGGAGCCCCGAATGTGCCGGAGGGTGTGCCGCGTCTCCGCCGCGCCTCGCTCTGATCCAACCGCATCCTACTATGATGCGGAGCCCTTGCTGTGCGATTCTCGTGTCAGTCCCACAAGGACCCGTTGTGCCGACGGGCCCTTTTGACGAATGCTGCGCTGGCACCACCTCCCTTCGTTTCGTGGGTTGATAGGCCCCTCGCTCGGCGCCTGTCGCCGGCATACCGGTCACGCCCCCCAGGGGGCCTCGGCGCAGCTTGACGCGTTCGCGCTTCGCTGTTCGCTTTCCGTGTCAGCCGCTCGCCTTGGGTTCCGACGACTGCTGAGGGCTCAGACTGATCTTGTCAATCTCTTCTTCCGCTTCCTTCACCGAAGCCTGAAGATCCTGCTCGACCATCTTGACTTCCTGCTGGATCAGGTTGAGCTCCGGCTCGACGGTGCTCCTGAGATCATCCGCCGTCTCCTTGAGCCCCTTGACCGCCTTGCCGACCTGCCGGCCGATCTCGGGGAGCTGCTTGGGGCCGAACAGCAGGAAGGCGATGATCAGGATAATGAGAATCTCACCCGCGCCCAAGCCAAACATGATCGAAAACCCGTGATGCCTGACCAGTGACGCGGGTCGCGTCACAAGGAGCGTTTGCCCTACCCGTCCCGCGTCACGTCCCGTTAGCCCTGCCTCTCTGACTGCGGCGGGCCGGGCCGAAACCCGACCGTTTCGCGGACCGCCTCCGGCAACGCCTCAAGGAGGCGCGTGTGATCCCGGAGAATGCGGCCCTGCTCCAGGAGCAGGGACTCGATCCGCGCGAACCGCTCCGCGGTCTCCCGCTCCAGGACCCGGTGCTCGGCCAGCATGGCCCGATGGTCGGCAAGCAAGGCCGCCTGGTTCTGCAGCAATAAGGCCATCGCCTCCTCGATCCGGCTCGCGCCGTTGCCGGATGTCCGCGCCCTCCGCTTCGGCATCCTGCGTCACCGGGGACCCGTTGCATGCCTGGAGCACCGGAGGCCCGTGTCCCCCATCCCCCATCCCGTTCCCTTATCCCTGCCGCGGGTGCTCCTGCTGCGGCTGACTCTGCGGCAGCTGTGACTGAGCCGACTGGCCCGGCTGGGCCGGCGGCGGAATCTGCTGAGCCGGCGGCGCTAGCTGCCCCGCCTGCGCGATCTGGTCCTGGGTTTGCGCGGCCGGCGTGACGTCCACCGCATCCGGCTCGTTGACGGATTTCTTGAAGCCCTTGATCGCCTTGCCCAATCCTTCCCCGAGCTGGGGGATCTTCCCCGCCCCGAAGATAATGAGCACGATGATCAAGATCAGGAGGAGCTCCATCCAGCCGAATGACCCGAACATTCCGCCTCCTGCCTGCGAACGCGAACCGACCCGCGGCTCGGGACTGCACGCTTCCTTCGCGCCGGAAACCCGCCCAACCCCCTCCGAACCGGCGGTCCGGGCTGAAAAACTTGGGCAAACCTAGTCAAATTTCCGTCATTAGTCAAGCAAATTGTTGGGAAGGCCTGCAAATTCCTGGGGTTGAGCCCCCGCTGGCCCAGCCGGTCGGTCCGGTACAGCTCGTCCCGGCAGGGGTCAAGCCGGGAGCCGGAATCCAGAGCCTGCCTGCCGGCCTGCGCCGGCCTGGCGGACCGAGGCTCACGCCTGCACGAAAAAGTGCGAATACTCCACTGGCTGCGGGCGCGCCTCCAGTGCATACCGGATCGCCTCCCGCTCGTAGCCCAACGCCTCGAGTCGCTCCATTGCGCCGAAGAGTTCCTCTTCCGTGAGGTAGGCAATGGTGTCCGGCACGCCGTCTCCCCTGAAGGCGCCGAGGCGCCGCTCCAACTCTGCCCGCTCCTCGCCGGGCACCTCCGGCGGCAGGGGATACGCCAGGCGGCGCTGATAGGGGCTCCGGTAGGCTTCGTTCAACGCGCCGATCGTCCTGATGATCAGCCGGTCCTGCTCCCAGCCCTTGAGCGAGCCGGAGGACGGATGCATGGCCAGGAGATCCATGAGGCTGATCACGCGAGTCCCCAGGCTCCGCCCGACGAACTCCCGCTGGGGCTCCTGGGTCACGGTCCCGATGCCGAGGCGGCGGGCCACCGCCTCGATCAGGGCGAAGTTCACCAAAAAGCTGGACTGCCCCCCGACCTGGCTGGCGCAAGGCTTGTCGGGATCGTTCAGCAGCGTGAAGTCCGCCGTGCCGGCGTCGAAGCTGCTGAAGCCGACGGCCTCCGGCGCGAGCAGCCGCTTGGCCTCCTTGACCGTCGTGCAGGCGCCGAGGTTGATCGGGACGAGCACCTTCTCGTCAATCTTCTTGAGAAACTCGGCGATCGTCTTGCGGAAGGGGACGTTCTTCCACTCGATCTTGCGGTACTCCCGCTCCCAGATGATGTCCTCCAGGAAGGGCGGGAACTCCTTGAGCGCGCGCACGTCCCCCTGCCCGAAGGCCCGGACGAAGCCCGGCCAGTCGGCGATCGCCGCATGCTTGCCCTCGCTCAGGTTCGGGCGCAGGTATTCCTCTTCGATCTCGCCGTCCTTTCGCAACAACAGCTTGGTGGGCAGCTCGTTCCACAGCTCGTTGCAGACGATCCGGTCCACGCAGGCGTCCTTGACGGCGCCCAGGGCCAGCACGTCCGCGCACAGCGGCCAGACCCGCTCCCGATGCGGCCCCAGGTCCGGATGGGCGAGCGCCGCCCGCAGGAGGGCCGGCTGGTTGTCCACTAACAGATAGCGGACGCGGGGATAGACGCTCCCGTCCTTGTCCAGGGTCTTCAGATGGCTCAAGAAACAGGCGGCGAGGTTCCCGTTGCCGCAGCCCCACTCCATGACGATCAGGGACGCAGGGGAGCCGGGGGGACGCGGGGACGGGGGGCGCGGGCCGGGGTCCGCGTCCCGCGTCCTGCGTCCCGCGTCCCGTGTCTTTTCCCGTGCGCGCACGCGCTCGTAGTAATCCGCCGCCAAGGCATGCGCTAACCGGTAGTCGGCAGCGGCGAAGGTCCGGTAGTAGTCCTCCACGCGCCCGCCGCGGAGCCCGTAGAACAGGCGGTTGATATGGGCCTGCCACTCGTCCAGGGGCTGAAACTCCCCGATGAGCTGGGGCAGGGCGTCCGGGTTGGCCCCGGCTGTCTTGGGCGCGGCCGTGGTCATTGCCTCACCTGCGGGGAGCCGGATTCTATCACAGGCGCCAGCGGGGGCTGCAACCAGCCGGGCGTTTGACCGCTGGGAGCGTATTGGGTAGAATGCCGTGCCGAAACCAGCGAGGCGAGCGCAGCCGGCTTTCGCCGTTCGCCATGCGCTACGCTCTATTCGCGATTCGCTCACTGGAGTGCCCCGCCCGTCATGACCTCCTCCCGCCCGTGGGTGTCGGTGGTCATCCCGATCAAGGATGAACGGGACAACCTGACGCCGCTCACCGAACAGCTCCTGAAAGTGCTCGGCGCCCGGGAGGAGTCCCGGACAGCCGGCTTCGAGATCATCTACGTGGACGACGGGAGCACGGACGGGAGCGGGCCGCTGCTGGACGCCTTGGCAGGCCAGCATCCCGAGGTGCGTGTGCTGCATTTCGATCGGAACTACGGGCAGACCTCGGCGTTCGACGCCGGATTCCGGCACGCCCGGGGCGACCTCGTCGTGACCCTGGACGGGGATCTACAGTTCGACCCCGCCGACATCCCCAAGCTGCTCCCGCTCGCGACCCAGTATGACCTGGTCTGCGGCTGGCGGAAGGACCGGCACGACAACCTCGTGCGCAAGCTCTCCTCCCGGATCGCGTACCTGGCGCGCAGCGCGGTGACCGGCGACCGCATCCACGACACCGGGTGCTCGCTGAAGGTCTTCCGGCGCGACGTGATCGAGCGCCTCCCGCTCTTCGAGGGCCTGCACCGGTTCTTTCCCGCGCTGGCCCAGATGCACGGCTTCACGGTCACCGAGGTGCCGGTGCGGCACTACCCGCGCGCGCACGGGCGCTCGAAGTACGGCATCGGCAACCGGCTGTTCCGGGGGCTCTACGACCTGATCGCGGTCCGATGGATGCAGAGCCGCGTGCTGCGGTACCGGATCACATCCAGCCCGGACTGCCGCCCTCGGACGCCCGACGCCCCGCAGGCTCCGTCCAGGCCCATCGCGCCATGATTCCGACCACGACGACCGAACTGCTGTGGCTGGGGATCGGCTTCCTGGGCCAGACCCTCTTCTTCATGCGCTGGGTCGTCCAGTGGTTCGTCTCGGAACGGAGCGCCGAGAGCCGCGTGCCCGTCGCCTTCTGGTACTTCAGCCTGATCGGGGGCCTGATCACGCTGGCCTACGCGATCTATCGGCAGGATCCCGTCTTCATCGCCGGACAGGCGGTCGGCGCGCTCATCTACGTCCGCAACCTCATGCTGATCTTCCGCTCGGCCCGCGCCGCCCGGCCGGCCTCGCCCTCTCCCGGCCGATGACGGTCGCGATGCGCCTTCAGCTCCCGCTCCTGCTGCTGTTCGCCGCCACGTTGCTGCTCACCGGCCTCGGCAACCTGGGGCTCACCGACCGGGACGAGGGCAGCAACGCGGAAGCCGCCCGCGAGATGGTCGAGACCGGCGACTGGATCACGCCCACGTTGAACTACGAGCCGCGCTTTGCCAAGCCGGTCCTCATCTACTGGCTCATCAGTGCCTGCTACCGGCTGTTCGGGGTCAGCGAGTTCACGGCCCGGCTTCCCTCCGCCCTGTTCGCCGTCGCGCTCGTCGCCCTGCAGTACGCCTTCCTCCACCGGACGCGCGGTCCGCTGGTCGCGCGGCTGAGCGGATTGATGCTGCTCCTGAACCTCGAGGTGCTTGCGGTCGGGCGGCTGGTGCTCACCGACAGCGTCCTCTGCTTCTTCACCACGCTGGCGATCTACGGCTTCTGGCTGGGCCTGCATGGTTCGGCCGGGCTCACCACAGGCTCGGGGGGCCGGCACCGGCACTTCTTCTGGCTCTTCTACGTGGGGATGGCGCTCGGCACCTTGACCAAGGGCCCTGTCGGTCTGCTCGTGCCCCTCCTGGCCGCGGCGCCCTACCTGACGGTCACGCGACGCTGGCGCCAGTTCTGGGACTCCGGGTTCCCGATCGCGGGGACGCTGCTCTGCCTGGCCCTGGCGGCGCCCTGGTACGCGGCGATGGTGGCGCTCCACGGGGCCCGCTATACCCAGTCCGCCCAGGCCGACACGGTCGGCCGCTTTCTGACCGTGATCGGCGGGCACGGGGGCACAATCTTCTTCTACCTCCCCGTGTTGCTGGTCGGATTCTTTCCCTGGAGCGGCTTCCTTCCGGCAGCGCTCTATCAAGCCTTCAAGACTTGGCGAGAGACGCGAGGCGGGAGGCAGGACCTGGGGCCCGCGCCGCCCGTCGCGGCTGAACTCGAGCTGTTCGCCGCGCTCTGGCTGGTGAGCGTGTTCGTCTTCTTCAGCCTCTCGGCGACGCGCCTGCCCCACTACATTGCGCCGCTCTTCCCGGCGGCCGCCTTGCTCGCGGCCTCCTACTGGCAGCGCAGCCTCGCCGACCCGGCGACGCCGGGCCTCCGCGCCTCGCTGCGGACGATGATGGGGCTCGGCTACCTGCTGGGGCTGACCCTCGCGGCGACTCCCGCGCTCTACGGAGCTTTCGTGGATCAGGTCGCCCGGGAGTTCCCGATGGCCGCGCAGGCCGATCCGGGCTGGAGCCCGGTCGCAGCCGGGCTCGTGCTGGTCATCGGCATGGCGCTGGTGGGCTATTTCAGTCTCTCGGAGGAGCGCCGCCCTGGCGTGTTCTGGATCGCCGGGGCGACCTTCACCCTGGTGGCGCTGATCACCATCCTGGTCGGGCTGCCCCGCTTCAGCCGCCTGTTCATCGCGCCGGAGCAGGAACTGGCCTACATCGCCGGGCTCAACCTCGGCCCGGACGACCGGCTGATCGCCTACGGCCGCCCGCGCCCCTCCCTGATCTTCTACGCCAGGCGAAAGCTCCTCGTGGTCAAGCCGGGGGAAGAAGAGGCCATGCGGCCGTACCTCCGGCGCCCCGGCCGGACCATGGTGCTCCTCCAGGCGCGCATGAAGGCCACGCTCCCGCCCGAGGCGGCCGGCTACGAGACCCTGCTTGCGCGGGGCGGCTACCTCCTGCTCGCCAACGAGCCGATGGTCCGCGTGCCCGCGCGGCATCCCTGGCC
>CAZTUO010000071.1:0-249 GCA_964616355.1 uncultured Nitrospira sp. | reverse complement strand
TCCTGAGCGCGTGCGGGCCGACTAGGTGCCGGCCGGGCCCACCCTCATCGAATCGGATTGGCCGCACGCGGCGGCTCGCCGGCTGGCGACTGCACCTTGAAGCGCATCGTCCCGACCAAGCCGATCGGGTTGACCTGCCAGCCGACGTAGATCTCGACCTTGTACTGGCCCGGCTTCCAGCCCTGGTCGGGGGCAAAGAACTTGAGGTAGCCGCTCTCGTCCTCCAGCGCGATGTACATCGTGTCCTGG
>CAZTUO010000070.1:6818-11872 GCA_964616355.1 uncultured Nitrospira sp. | reverse complement strand
TCGACGACCGGTTCGGGCGCGTTGCGCAACTCCTCGATCTGGGCCTGCAACGCCGGCGGCCAGTAATCGCAGCCGCTCAGGCTGACGGATGCCAGGACCCCGACCAGTACCGCTCCAACGAGCCGTCTTGACCCGCTCCGTCTCATCGGTTTGCCTCCCTTGCACGCTGGCCTGGACCGCTCGCCTCTCAATTGTGGCGAGCGGGGCCGTACCTTCAGTGATGGTCCCGTCTTCTGTTAGGCGAGGGAACCGAGCCCGGCTTCGGCCAGCGCCGCCTCGATCTGGCGGGACGTGATGGGCCCTTCCCGCAACACACGGACCGGTCCGACCGTCGTGACGACGGTCGAGGGTAATCCACCAGGAGTCGGCCCGCTGTCCACGATCAGATCTAGTTCGCCGCCCAACCGCGCCTGAACCTCCGCTGCCGACCGCATCGGCGGTTGCCCGGTCCGGTTGGCGCTCGTCCCGGTCAAGGGGCCGACCACACGAAGCAACCGCGCCAAGGCGGGCTGGCCAACCAGTCGGATCCCCACGGTTCCCGTGCCCGCCGTCAGTGTAGCCGGGAGACCGGGCACGGCCGGGACCACGATGGTCAAGGGGCCCGGCCAGAACCGGTCCATCAGGCATTGCGCGACTCGGCTGCCCCCTAGTGCCAGCTCCCGCATCTGCTCGCGTGCCCCGAGGAGAACCAGGATAGGCTTGCCGTCCTCCCGTCCCTTGATCGAGCAGACGCGCCGCACGGCCTCCTCGTCCATGGGCGAGGCTGCCAGGGCGTAAAAGCTCTCCGTGGGAATCGCAAGCACACCGTGGCCGCGGACGATCCGCGCGACTTCCGCGAGCCGGTCATCCGGCGTCTCGTCCCGAAGAGCCAACATCCGCGCCATGGGCGTGGTCTCCGAAGCCAGGGCTCCGGGCATCGCAACTGGCCCACCCTGGCGCTAGCCATCCGACGGCAGTGCCCGCGCGGCGATATCCGAGCGGAAATGACACCCCTGAAAGGCGACCGTCTTGGCCGCGGCGTAGGCGCGCTCGCGGGCGGTCCGGAGATCCGACCCGAGCCCGGTGATGCCGAGCACGCGGCCGCCCGCCGTCACGAGGTCACCGTCGCGCCGCCCCGTGCCGGCATGGAACACCAGCACGTCTTCGGACGGCGCCCTGTCGGCCAGCCCCCTGATCGGAAAGCCGGTCGTGTAGGAGCCAGGATAGCCCCCCGAGGTCAGCACGACGCAGACGGCCGCACGGTCGTGCCACTCCACCTTGAGCTGATCCAGACGATGCTCCGCGACCGCATCGAAAATCTCGACCAGATCGGTTTTGAGTAGCGGCAGCACCACCTGCGTCTCCGGATCGCCCATGCGGGCGTTGAATTCGAGCACGTACGGGGTGCCGTGCACGACCATGAGCCCGGCGTAGAGCACGCCGTGGAACGGGCTCCCGACCCGGGCGAGGGCATCCACGACCGGGCCGAGCACCTCCCGCAGCACCCTGGCCTGGAGCAACGGCGTGCCGAGGGGAGCGGGGGCGTAAGCGCCCATGCCACCCGTGTTGGGTCCGGTGTCACCGTCACCGACCCGCTTGTGGTCTTGGGCGGGGACCATGGGGACGACGGTCTTCCCGTCAGTGAACGCCATCACGGTCAACTCTTCCCCCTCCAGGAACTCTTCGATCACCACGCGCCGGCCGGCGGCGCCGAAGGCTTGCTCCCCCAGCATGGCAGTCACCGCTTGGCAGGCCTCCTCGCGCGTGAAGGCCACCACGACGCCCTTTCCCTGTGCAAGCCCGTCCGCCTTCACGACCACCGGCAGCGGATGATGCGCGAGGTACTGCAGAGCCGGATCGAGGCTGTCGAAAGAGCAGGCCGTGGCGGTGGGGATCCGGTAGCGGACCATCAACTCCTTCGCGAAGGTCTTGCTCGCCTCGATCTGCGCCGCACCGCGAGTTGGGCCGACGATCTTCAGCTTGGCCTTGCGGAACTCGTCCACAATGCCTAGCGCCAGCGGCGCTTCCGGGCCGACGACCGTCAGGCCCACGCCCTCTGTGGTCGCGAACCTCCGGAGCCCGGGGATGTCGACGGCGGGGATCGGGACACAGTGAGCGAGCTCAGCGATGCCCGCGTTCCCGGGCGCGCAGTACACTCGCGAGACCCGGGGGCTCCGCGCAATCTTCCAGACGAGGGCGTGTTCCCGCCCCCCGCCGCCGATCACGAGGACCTTCACCGATGAACCTTGGGCGTTGGGTAATGAGTGACGGGTGACAAGCAGGAAGCCAGTGAGGAGCAGAAGAAATATTGCGACAAGCAATAGCTGAAGAAGAAATCGATCCGATCACCCATCACAGCACGCGTCAGGTTTGTTTAGTGCCGGAAATGTCGCATGCCGGTCAGAATCATCGCCAACTGGTGCTCGTCCGCGGCCTTGATGACCTCTTGGTCGCGGATCGAGCCGCCTGGCTGGATGACCGCCGTGATGCCGGCACGGGCCGCCTCGTCGAGCCCGTCGCGGAACGGGAAAAAGGCGTCGGACGCCATGACGCACCCCTTCACCGGAAGCTGGGCTTTCATCGTGGCCAGCTTGACCGAATCCACCCGGCTCATCTGCCCGGCCCCGATGCCGACGGTCTGCCCGGCCCTCGCATAGACAATCGCGTTCGACTTCACGTGCTTGCAGACCTTCCAGGCGAAGGCGCAGGCGGCGTACTCCTCCTCGGTGGGCCGCCGCTGCGTCGGCACGGGCAAGCTCTTGAGATCGGCCAGGACGCCGAGGTCCCGTTCCTGGACGATCAACCCGCCGACCAGCTTCTTCAGATCAAGCCGGTCGCGGGTCCCGGCAGTGACCGGCCCGACTTCCAGCAGCCGGAGGTCCTTCTTCCGCCGCAGCTCCGTCAAGGCCTCCGGGGAGTAGCCTGGAGCAACCACCACCTCGACGAAGGTGGAAGTGATCTCTTTCGCCGCGTCCAGGTCCACCAGCCGGTTGAACGCGATCACGCCGCCGAACGCCGAGATCGGATCGGTCTCCCGTGCGCGGACGTAGGCTTCGACAGGGGTGCTCCCGGTCGCGACCCCGCAGGGGTTATTGTGCTTCATGATGACGGCGGCGGGTTCGTCGAACTCCTTGACCAGCTCCAGCGCCGAGTTCGCGTCCAGATAATTGTTGTACGACATCGCCTTGCCGTGCAGGACCGAGGCCCGCGCCACGGACGGCTCTCTGGACAGCGGGTCCCGGTAGAAGGCGCCCTGCTGGTGCGGGTTTTCCCCGTACCGGAGCGTCTCCACTCGCTGGTACTGGAGCGTCAGCACCGGAGGAAAGAGCGCGGCGCCACCGGCCTGCCGCTCGAGGTAGCCGGCGATCGCGCTGTCGTAACGCGCCGTGTGCTGAAACACCTTGGTCGCGAGTTCCCGCCGCAGCGCCGGCGTCACGCTGCCGGTCCTGAGAGCCTCTAGCACGCGTCCGTAGTCCGCCGGGTCCACGACGACAAGCACGTCCTCGTGATTCTTGGCGGCGGACCGGAGCATCGAGGGGCCGCCGACGTCAATGTTCTCGATCGCCTCCTCGAACGTACAGTCCGGCTTCGCGATCGTCGTCTCGAACGGATAGAGGTTCACGACGACCACGTCAATGGGGCCGATCCCATGCTGCTGCATCTGCGCGACGTGACTCGGATCGCGCCGGCGTCCCAGCAGGCCTCCGTGGATCTTCGGATGCAGCGTTTTGACCCGCCCGTCGAGGATCTCCGGCGAGCCCGTGTAGGCCGCGACGTCCGTCACCGCGACGCCGGCCTCGCGCAGCGCCCGCGCGGTGCCCCCCGTGGACAGGATCTCCGCGCCCAGAGCCACCAGCCCCTGGGCCATCTCCACGACCCCGGTTTTATCCGACACGCTGATCAGCGCCCGTTGCACACTGGCCATGCCGTGCTCCCGTTTGGATCGAGTCGGTGAGGGTGTTCGTGTTGCGAAACGGCGTCAGGATAGCAGATGCGTTCAGCCTGTTGCAAGGCAACGAATTGAGTCATCTAACATCTTACCGAGCGACAGATCGTTGCGCCATTTGCAAATCTTACCTCCAGCCCGGCATGGTGCAGGGCCAAAGGAGGGCGAGGATGGAGGCAGGGGGCATGGCGCGACGATCCAAGCAAGAGTATCTGGCGGTGATGTGGGAGCGGTATCAACGGGCCGACCGGGGGACCCGGTCGGCGCTCCTGGATGAAGTGACGCGGATGTGTGGCTATCACCGGAAGTACGCCATTGGGCTGTTGACTCGGCGGCGGTCGCCGCGGCCTCATCCGCGGCGGGTGCCCCGGCGGCGGCTGACCTACAGTGAGGAGGCCCTCAGCGTGTTGGCGTGGATCTGGGAGCAGTCGGGGTATCTCTGGGCGACGCGGTTGAAGGCGGCGCTGCCGCTGTGGCTGCCGTGGGTGCAGCAGCGACGGCCGTTGAGCCCGACGGTGGAACGCCAGTTGCCAGCGATCAGTCCGCGGCAGATGGATCGGCGGCTCCAGGCCCGCAAACGGACGCTGAAGCGCCGGCTCTATGGCACCACACGGCCCGGCCCGTTGCTCAAATACCTGGTCCCGACCAAGACCGACCACAGGGACGTCACCCAGCCCGGCTATCTGGAGATCGATCTCGTCTCGCGCTCGGGCGCCTCGGCCGAGGCGGAGTTCCTGCACACGTTGGATGCGGTGGATATTCACACGGGCTGGGTGGAGCGGCAGGCCGTGCGGGGCAAAGGCCAGCATGGGAGTCTCGAGGCCCTGACCCGCATTGAAGAGCAGCTCCCCCTCGCCCTGCGTGGGCTGGACTCGGACAACGGCAGTGAGTTCATCAATCACCACCTGGTGGCCTTTTGTCAGCGCCCCGTGGCCCGGGCGATCCAGTTCACCCGCTCGCGGCCTTAGAAGAAGGATGACAACGCGCGTGTGGAGCAGAAGAACTGGACGCATGTCCGGAAGCTGGTGGGGTGGGATCGGTACGACACACCCGCGGCCCAGCAGGCCCTCAACGCCCTCTATGCCGACTGGCGGCTCTTCCAGAATCTCTTCCAGCCCTCCATGAAACT
>CAZTUO010000070.1:0-6768 GCA_964616355.1 uncultured Nitrospira sp. | reverse complement strand
CGAGCGGGTCCGGGCCTGCGCGGCGGGGAACGCGGCCACGGTGGCCGCCTTGGCGCGCGTGCTCACTCGCACGGATCCGTTTGCCCTCGCCCAGCGGATTGCCCAGCAGCTGGAGCGGGTGGCGGCCCTGCGGAGTCGCGCCCCGCAGCCGGCGCCCCGCGCTCGCACGCCCTGGCGCGGCTGGACGTTCAGCCCCGCACCGCCCAGTCGAGGGGCGCTTCGGCCCCAACGGCAACGCGCACAATTGGCTCAGGATCCACGATCGGCTCGGGGGACAAGGCTGCCCGTCGGGGGGATTTCAGCCCCTCCGCAGCCCTCGCGCCCGGGTAAGATCTTCAGATGACGCAACGATCAGGGCTTGGGTAAGAAATTCAGATGGCTTGATAGGGGCACACGCTCACCCTCACCCCTGCCTCTCCCTTCAAGGAAGCGGGAGATGAGGGGGCAAGCTAGGAAAGTGGGCCAGGGTTCAGCGCGACGTCGCCGGAGCAGCGGGGAACCCACCCGGCAGCCGGAGGAGGAAAGCGGGTCCTGACCACTGCACCCGGGTCGCAGACCAGGGCGACGGGAATCCCCGAAGGCTTCCGCGCCGGACTGCCGAGGAAGGGTCCCTGCGGGAGGCGCGGAAGCGGCGGACGACCTGCTCCCGGCTCCCCCCTTTCCGTTGACTTCCCTCACCCATCCGACTACAATTCCGCAGCCGAGGTCCCGCACGGTGCCTGCCCAATTCGTCCACCTCCACCTGCACACCCAATACAGCCTGCTGGACGGGGCCAACCAGATTGACCCGCTGATCCAGCAGGTGCGGGCCTTCAACATGCCCGCGGTCGCCATCACGGACCACGGGAATCTCTTCGGCGCCGTCGAGTTCTACCAAAAGGCCAAGGCGGCGGGGATCAAGCCGATCATCGGCTGCGAAGCCTACCTGGCGCCCAAGAGCCGCTTCGATCGGGAAGGCCAGTTCGCCCACAACGAGTATTACCACCTGATTCTCCTGGCCGCGAATCAGACGGGCTACCAGAATCTGCTCAAGCTGAGCAGTAAAGCCTATCTTGAGGGATTCTACTATAAGCCACGGATTGACAAGACGATCTTGCGAGAGCATGCCGACGGCCTCGTGGCCCTCTCCGGCTGCCTGAGCGGGGAAGTGCCCTACTTGATCGCCCAGGACCGCCTCGAGGAGGCTGTCAAGACCGCCGGAGAATATCGGGAGATCTTCGGCAAGGAGCGGTACTTCTTCGAGGTCCAGGAAAACGGCGTCCCTCAGCAGCAGGTGGTGAACCGGGGGCTCCGGGAGATGGCCAAGCGCCTGGGGGTGCCCCTCGTCGCCACCAACGACTGTCACTACCTCCAGAAGGGCGACGCGCGGGTCCACGACATCCTGCTCTGCCTCCAGACGGGCAAGACGATCAACGAGCCGAACCGCATGCGGTTTCAGACCAACCAGCTCTACGTGAAGTCCACCGAGGAGATGCTGGAGGCGTTCAAGGACTGGCCGGACGCGGTCTGGCACACGCAGCGAGTCGCCGAGCTGTGCAACGTGGACTTCACGTTCGGCACCTATCACCTCCCCGAGTATCGCGTGCCGGCGGGGGAGACGCTCGACAGCTACCTCGACAAGCTCGCGCAGCAGGGCCTGGCCGAGCGCCTGCGGGAGCGCCCCTCTGGCATTCCGGAGGCGCAGTACCGAGAGCGCCTCCGGCACGAGCTGACCGTGATCACCTCGATGGGATTTGCCGGCTACTTCCTGATCGTATGGGATATCATCAACTTCGCCCGTCAGCGCCGCATCCCGGTCGGGCCCGGACGCGGCTCGAGCGCGGGCAGCCTCGTCGCCTACGCGCTCAGGATCACCGACCTCGATCCCCTCGTCTACGGGCTGCTGTTCGAGCGCTTCCTGAATCCGGAGCGGATCTCCCTCCCTGACATTGACATGGACTTCTGCATGGACCGGCGGCAGGAGGTCATCAACTACGTGGTGGAGAAGTACGGGCACGACCACGTCTGCCAGATCATCACGTTCGGCACGATGAAAGCCCGAGCGGCGATCCGGGACGTCGGCCGGGTGCTGGAGATGCCCTACGCCGAGGTGGATCGGATCGCCAAGCTGGTGCCCGAGCAGCTCCACATCACCCTGGATGAGGCGCTCGAGACTGAGCCACGGCTGAAGGAGCTCGTCAACAGCGACCCGAAGGTCCGGGAGGTGTTCCAGATCGCGCGCGCGCTGGAGGGTTCGCCTCGCCATGCCTCGACCCACGCCGCCGGCGTCGTCATCTCTAAGGAGCCGCTCACCGCGCACGTGCCGCTGTACAAGGGCTCGAGGGAGACCGACGAGGTCGTCACCCAGTTCCCGATGGGCGACGTGGAGAAGGTCGGGCTCGTCAAATTCGACTTCCTCGGGCTCAAGACCCTGACGATGATCGCGCACGCGGAACGGCTGATCAATCAGAGCTTGCAGAGCCGGGAGGGCCGGTTCGGCGAGCCGCCCTTTTCGATCGCCGCAGTGCCGCTGGACGACGCCAAGACATTCGCGCTGCTCTCCTCCGGGAAGACCATGGGCATCTTCCAGTTGGAGAGCGCAGGCATGCGCGACCTCCTGACCGGGCTCCGGCCGGACCGGTTCGAGGACATCATCGCCATCATCGCGCTCTATCGCCCGGGCCCGATGGATCTGATCCCGGAGTTCGTCAAGCGCAAGCAGGGCAAGATCCCGATCACCTACGAGGTCCCCCTCCTGGAGCCGATCCTGAAGGAGACCTACGGAATCATCGTCTACCAGGAGCAGGTCATGGCGATCGCCAATACGGTCGCCGGCTTCTCGCTGGGCCAGGCTGACATCCTCCGCCGGGCCATGGGCAAGAAGAAACACGAGGAGATGGTCAAGCTCCGGACCAAGTTCATGGAGGGCGCGAAGAAGAACCGGATTCCAGAGAAGACGGCCGAGAAGCTCTTCGATCTGATCCAGAAGTTCGCCGGCTACGGCTTCAACAAGTCCCACGCCGCCGCTTACGCGTTGGTCACCTACCAGACCGCCTACCTCAAGGCCCATTACCCCACCGAGTTCATGGCGGCGCTGCTCACGAGCGAAATGGGGAACAGCGACAAGGTCGTGCGTTACATCAACGAATGCCGCGACCTCGGGATCAAGGTTCTGCCCCCGGACGTGAACCGGAGCGAGAAGGACTTCTCTGTGTCCGCCGACGGGATCCGGTTCGGGCTCGCCGCCATTAAGAATGTGGGGGAAGGCGTCACGGAGGCGATCCTCGAGGCCCGGGCGGCGCAGGGCCCCTATCGGTCCTTCTTCGATTTCTGCCATCGGGTGGACAGCCGCAAGCTGAACAAGCGTGCCCTGGAATGCCTGATCAAGGCGGGCGCCTTCGACTCCACGGGCGCGCGGCGGGCCCAGCTCGTCGCGGTGCTCGACCGGACCGTGGACCAGGCGGTCGCCGCGCAGCGGGCGGCGGACTCCGGCCAGACCAGCATCTTCGCCGCGATGGAGAGCCCGGACCTGCCGCAGGGGCGCGGCGTCTTGCCGGTGGACGAAAGCCTGCCCGACTTGCCCGAATGGCCAGAGGAGGAGCTGCTGAAGCACGAGAAAGAGCTGATCGGCTTTTACATCACGAGCCATCCGCTCGCGCGGTACGAGGCCGCGGTTCGCCGGTTCTCCACGACGACGACGGAAAAGCTGCTCGAGATTGCCGACGGCAAGGAAGCGAAGCTCTGCGGTATCGTGACGACCGTCAAGACGATGACGACGAAAAAGGGAGACCGGATGGCCTACGTCCAGGTAGAGGACCTGCACGGGCAGGTTGAGGTCATCGCCTTTCCCGACCGCTTCAGGGAGGCGGAGGCCTTGCTCGTGCCGGAGAGCGTGATCCGGGTGACCGGGACCGTGGACCGCGCGGAAAAAGGCGCCCGCCTCAAGGCCACCAAGATCGAGTCACTCCGGGAGGTCCAGGCTCGGTCCGTCACGCGGGTGACCATCCGCGTGGACGACCACCCGGACGCCGGCGACCGGTTGCGCCAGCTCCAACAAGTCCTGCGGCGACACCCGGGACCAGCCCCCCTCTCCCTCACGTTTCGCATCACGCCGACCCTGGAGGCAGACACGGCCCCGCTGCCGGCCGTGACCGTGCTCCCGACCGAGCCCTTTGTCGCCGAGGTGGAGGCTCTGCTGGGCAAGGGGACCGTCGCCTTCTGGTCGTGACTCCCCCGGTGGGTGTGGCGCTCCGGATGAGGCGGCTATGAGAGACTACCTGGAGTTTGAAAAGCCGATTCGCGAGATTGAGGAACGGCTGGAAAAGCTGGCCGGGGCGGGTTCCACGCATGCCGCAGCCCAGGAGGAAGCCAAAAAGCTCAAGGCGCGCCTGGTCGAGGTCGAGCAGGAGTTGTACGCCAACCTGACGCCGTGGCAGCGGACACAGCTCGCCCGGCATCCCCAGCGCCCGTCGTTCCTCGACTACGTCGGTGCCCTTAGCAACGAATTCCTGGAGCTCCACGGCGACCGCGCTTTCGGGGACGACCGCGCCGTGGTCGGTGGATTCGCCCGGCTGAGCGGGCGGTCCGTGATGGTCATCGGGCACCAAAAGGGCCGGACGCTCAAAGAGCGCATGCAGCGCAACTTCGGGATGCCCAATCCCGAGGGCTACCGGAAGGCGCTGCGGCTCATGAAGCTCGCGGAGAAATTCCGGCGCCCCGTCCTGACGTTCATTGACACGCCCGGGGCGTACCCCGGCATCGGGGCTGAGGAGCGCGGACAGGCTGAGGCGATCGCCCGGAACCTGCACGTAATGTCTCGGCTGGCGGTGCCGATCGTCTCGGTCGTGATCGGGGAAGGGGGCAGCGGCGGAGCACTCGCACTCGGGCTGGCGGATCGAATTCTGATGCTCGAGCATGCTGTCTATTCAGTGATCTCGCCGGAAGGCTGCGCCGCTATTCTCTGGGACGATCCGGCCAAGACCCCGGACGCCGCCGCGGCGCTCAAGATGACGGCGACCGACCTCTATGAGCTCGGCGTCATTGACGAGGTTATCTCGGAGCCGGTCGGCGGCGCACACCGGGATCCGCAGGGCGCCGCGCAGCGGGTGGTCAAGGCGATCGCCACCCATCTCGGCCAGCTCGAGGAACTGCCGATCGAGGATCTATTGGCCCGGCGCTACGCGAAGTATCGGAGGATGGGCGCCGTCGGCGAGCCGCCCCCCCCAGGCTTGTCCTGAGGCACGCGAGGGCGGAGCCTCAGGCGGAGTTCAGTCAGCGAGGCGAGGGCACGCCGACGCGGGAGGCTCCGCTTCCGCCCCGAGGCCGGTCGTGCCCCCGCGCTCCGGACCTGGGCCTGCGCCCGTTCCCATGGCCCTCTGCCCGCGATTCCGAAGGCACCGACTTGCCCAGGAGCCGCTCGATCGCCCGCAACTGGCTCGTCTCGTCCGGCGTGACGAAGCTGGAGGCGCGTCCCGCTTCCCCCGCCCTGGCCGTCCGGCCGATCCGGTGCACGTAATCCTCCGGGCTGCTCGGCAGGTCGTAGTTGATGACGTGCCCGATGCCGCCCACGTGAATGCCGCGCGCCATGATGTCGGTGGCGACGAGAACCCGGTACCGTCCGCACTTGAATCCCTGGAGGGCTTCGCGACGCTGCGCCATCGTCCGGTCTCCGTGGAGCACGGCCACCTTGAGCCCGTCGGCCTGGAGCAGGCGCCACAAGCGGTCCGCGCGCGACTTCGTCCGGGTAAACACCAGCGACGTCCCGGCTTCTTCCCGCAGGATCTCCCGGAGCAGTGCGGTCTTCTCCTCCCGGTTCGCGTGGTAAAGCTGCTGCTCGACCCGAGCGGCAGTGGTTCCGCTCGGCGCTACCTCCACCCGCACCGGATGCGTGAGGCTGGCTTTCACGAGGGCCGCCAGGTCACTGGCCAGGGTCGCCGAGAACAGCAACGTCTGCCGCTTCTCCGGCAATGCGTCCAGGATCTGGTTGATCTGCGGCGCAAATCCCATGTCCAACAGGCGATCCGCCTCGTCCAGGACGAAGATCGCGATGGCGAGCGGGTTGATCGTGCCCTTCCACATGTGGTCCAGGAAGCGGCCGGGCGTGGCGACGAGGATGTCCGGCCGCTGGCGGAGAGCCCGCTCCTGCTGGGTCATGTCGGCGCCGCCCACGATCAAGGTCGCACCGATCCCGCGCCGATGGCCGAGCTGTTCAATGGCCTTCTGGATTTGGCCCGCTAGCTCCCGCGTGGGCGCCAGGACCAGGGCGCGAGTCCCCTGCCCTCCCGCGAGCCGCTCGATGAGCGGGATCGCAAAGGCGGCGGTCTTGCCGGTGCCGGTCTGGGCGCAGCCGATCACGTCCTGACCCGCCAAGGCGGGCGGAATCGCACCGCGTTGAATCGGGGTGGGCGTGGTGTAGCCGACCCTCGCCAGTTCCCGCAACATCGCTGCGGACAGACCTAGCCCCTCGAATGTTTCTCCAAGACTCGTGGGCATGAACAATCCCTTTCGGTTGGGGTCACCGAGCGGAGGCGGATCAAGGGATCAACAAGCGGAACGTTCCCGGCGGAAGGGAAGGTCCAAGCAGGTCGCTCCAGGAAAAGCCCAAACTCAGTCAGACCCGAATGGCGGTCCGATGGGTCAGGCTTCCTCCGCCGTCGCCTCGGACCTCTGTGAGCGACGACTGGCTTGCACTGTACCGTAGGAAACCCTGAAAGTCAATCCGCGATCAAAAAAGAGAGGTCTTGTCAATAGGTGTGGAAATGGAATCAGGCGGCGACCTCCTTCGGCGTG
>CAZTUO010000069.1:0-12006 GCA_964616355.1 uncultured Nitrospira sp. | reverse complement strand
CTTCAACGCGCTCGTCGGCGGCGGGGCGGTGACGGCCAACTATCCCTTCTCGACGGTGGAGACGAACGTCGGGATCGCCCAGGTCCCGGACCCGCGTCTCAGCCGGCTCGCCGAGATTTTCCGCTCGCGGAAGCTGACCCCCAGTACCCTCGAGGTGCGCGACATCGCGGGGCTCGTCCAGGGGGCGAGCCAGGGGCAGGGGCTCGGCAACCAGTTTCTCGCGCAGATCCGCGAGGTGGACGCGCTCATGCACGTGGTCCGCTGCTTCGACCATCCCGACGTGGTCCACGTCGGCGGCGGCGTGCACCCGGTGCGCGACATCGAGACGGTCGAGACGGAGCTGATCCTGGCGGACTTGGAGACCCTGGAGCGGCGCCGGCAACGGGTGGAGAAGCGCGCCAAGTCCGGCGATGCGCAGGCAGCCAAGGAACTGGCGGCCGTGCAGAAGCTGACCGACCTCTTGAACCGCATGGAGTGGCTGGGCGGGCAGGCCTTCACGCCGGAGGAGCAGGCGATCCTCAACGAGTGCCAGTTGCTCTCGGCCAAGCCGGTCGTCTTTGTGGCCAACGTGGCGGAGGGGATGGGTCCCGAGGATCCCCCCGTGCGCCAGGTCCGCGAGCTGGCCGAGAAGAAAGGCGCCAAGCTCGTGACGATCTGCGGGCAACTCGAGGCGGAGCTCGCCGCGCTCGCCGAGGGCGAGCGCGAAACGTACCTGAAGGCGCTGGGGCTGAGCGATTCGGGCCTCGTCCGTCTGACCAAGGCAGCCTACGAGCTGCTCTCGCTCATTACCTTCTTCACCGCGGGAGAGACGGAGGCACGGGCCTGGTCGATCCGGCGCGGCATCAAGGCGGCCCAGGCGGCCGGAAAGATCCACTCGGACATGGAACGCGGCTTCATCCGCGCCGAGGTGTTCCACTACGATGACCTGATCGCCTGCGGGACGGTCGCGGGCGTCCGGGACAAGGGGCTGTTCCGGCTGGAAGGGCGGGATTACGTGATTAAGGACGGCGACGTGGTGTATTTCCGCTTCAATGTGTAGTCGCGGCAAGGCGGAGGACAGGTGGGCCCTCGTCCTAATGCGTTGATGACAAGCGCCCGGCCTGCTCTGTCTGTGTCAAGACTCCATCTGACAGACTGGCTCTCCCTGCCGGGTGAGGACGGGCATCCCGCCGTGACCGGCGCAGAAAGCGCGTGGGCTGCGGCGGCAGGGGTACCGGTGACTTGCGGCCTGTCGGCTCGTGGAACGACTGCGTGCGCGAGGGTGCGAGGCTGAGGGTGGCCCGTGGACGACGCGGTCTCCATGACGGAGATGGGGGGCAGGCTTCTTGGACAGGTTTGACCTCCCTCTGATGCTTCTCCAGAGCGGAGGAGCTTCTGCAGGACTGCCCAGGCGCCTCGTTTCCGAGCGCCAAGTGCCGGCGCCCCCGGTTGTCGTAGCGGATTCGTTCACCGACGATCGCCTGCAGCTCTGCCAAGTCCTGCGCTTCCTGGATCTGCGACTCATTCTCCGTCTTGAAGCGCCCGAAGAAGGACTCCCTCTCAGGGTTGTCCTGAGGGCTGTCCAGTGCCTAGGAGACGCGGGCACGGTCTTTCAGGCAGGAGCAGGGGGCCGAGCCAGCCGTAGCCCGTGAAGACCGGGTCCTGGTCGTGGTGGATGATGAGGCCCTGCAGGCTATGCTCGAGAGCCGGGAGCGTCTTGCGCGTGCGGGGCCACGCTTCCAGCGTCTGGGGCTCCGCCAGCGTCGCCCGCCGATAGCCGTACGCCGGGTGCTCTCGCGCGATGGCCTATACGCCCGCGCGTAGCGCTGCATGTTTCTCGGCGTACGGCTGCCCATGGGTTTCCGGTAGTACCCTGGCGAGCGCCAGCCGCCGTACCCCGCAGGGGAGCACACGGCGCAGCAAGTCAACCTTCGCCGCCGCCGTCATCGCTCTCGACTTCCTGCCTGCCCACGAGCTGCTCCAGCTCGGCGATCCGCTTTGCGGCCCCCCGGCGTGAGCCTCCTGCTCGAAGCTCTCCGGCCCATGCTCCAGGAAATGCTTCTTCCACAGCCCGATCGCGGTGGGAGGCACGCCGCACGCCTTGGCAATCTGGCCACGGTCTTGCTCCCACTCAGCGCTTCCAGCACCACCTGAAATTTGAGCGTCCCTGTGTACCGCCGCGTTCCCCTTGTCATCGCGACCTCCCCAAACGCCGGGCACCGCATGTGCCCCGGCATGGTTCGGAGGTCAAATCCACCGTCAGGCAATGTCCAAAATGTGGGGGGATATCCACCTGAATCGGATCGGTGGATTCTTAGCAGGTCATTTCTTCTTGGACTGGCCTTCGATTTGGGCATGCGCCCATGATGGCAGAGTCGAGGAAGCGCTGTCACGCGCCGCCGAGATCAAACTTTGCCAGTGCCTCGTCGTTGCCCCGATTGACACTTCCTCCCGCCCTGTGGTAGCGTCCTCCGTTCGCGGGCCTTCCCGCCTCGCTCCGGACCCGGTTCCGGGGCCGCCGGTTGCATCCATTGCAACGAGTCCAGGAGGAGGTTGTTACCGCATGCAGGCCTACGAGTCTATTTTTATCATCCGCCCCTCGCTCTCCGACGAAGAGACCCAGAAGCTCGTCGAGAAGATGAAAGGCGTCGTCGAGAAACACGGCGGCACCGTGCTCAAGACCGAGACCTGGGGCCGGAAGAAGCTCGCCTACGAGGTCAAGCGGGAGCGGAAGGGGACCTACGCCTACATGACGTTCCAGGCGGGGGGCGCGACGGTCAGCGAACTGGAGCGCGCCTACCGGCTGGAGGACTCCGTGATCAAATTCCTGACGGTCCGGCTGGAGCCAGCCAGCGCAGGGAAGCCGGGAGGAGAGACAAAGGAGTCCGACCGTGGCCGGGTTCAATAAGGTCATCCTGATCGGCAACCTGACGAAGAACCCCGAGCTTCGCTACACGCCCAGCGGGACCCCGGTGACGAGCTTCGGGCTCGCCGTCAACCGGAAGTACCGGCAGGGAGACGAGCTGAAGGAGGAGGTCTGCTTCATCGACATCGTGGTGTTTGGCAAGCAGGCCGAGCACTGCGGGCAGTACCTCAGCAAGGGCGCGGGCGTGATCGTGGACGGTCGGCTGCAACAGCGCCGGTGGGAGACGGAGGACGGCCAGAAGCGGAGCAAGCACGAGGTGGTAGCCCAGACCATCACGTTCCTGCCGAAGCGGGCCGATCCCGGCGGCGAGGCGGTCCCGGTGGAGGAGCCCGGCTACGATCTCGACGAGACGCCGTAACGAGACCAACAGGAGGCGCGGGTGGAACGCGGGCGGTTTTTCCAGCGGCGGCGCGTGTGCCGCTTCTGTCACGAGAAGGTGCCCATTGACTTCAAGGACGTGGGGCTGCTGAAGAACTTTCTGACCGAGCGAGGGCGCATCGTCCCGCGCCGGATTTCCGGGAACTGCATGCGCCACCAGCGCGAGCTGACGATTGCGATCAAGCGGGCGCGGACGATCGCGCTGCTCGCCTTCGCCGAGGAGCGCTGACCTCACCGCTCCGCTTCGAGGGGGGCGGCGACGGTTTGACTTCTCGCCAGCGACCGTGTATACACACGGCACGGCCGGGGTGGACGCGCGGACGGACCCGTGGCGCTGCCGAGCTTCCATATTAGTGAGATTCCGGATGAGGGGCTGCGCCTGTCCTGCGAGGTCAGCGCCGAGGAGCTGGCGCTGGAGCCGGAGGACGCGCGCGTCGGGAGCCTCCTGTCGCTGGCCCTGGAAATTGACAAGATCGGGCGGGGCTTCCACGTCGCGGGGGTCCTGGCCGGCACATTCTTCCGTCAGTGCGTGCGCTGTCTGAAAGATTTCGAGGACGAAGTCGTGCTGCCGTTCGCGGTGCGATACCGGCGGCGCGGCGCGGCGCCTCGCCGCGCGTCCCACGCCGCCGGCGCGACGCCGCTCCAGGAGGCGCCGGTGTTGCCGGACTGGCTCGACCCGGACGCGCCCGACGACGTCTATCAGTTCGTCGGTGACCGGATCGAGTTCGCCGATATGTTGCGCGAGCAGGTCATCCTGGCCACGCCGATGCAGCCGTTGTGCACCGAGGCGTGCCTCGGGTTGTGCCAGGTCTGCGGGCAGGACCGGAACGAACGGCGGTGCGGCTGTCCGGAGCAGCGGGGCGACAATCCGTTCATGACCCTGCGGGAGCTGCGAGACAAACTGGGCCGAACCTGAGCGAGAAACCACGATGCCGAATCCAAAACATAAACTCTCCAGGGCCCGGCGCGACAAGCGGAGGACCCACAAGAAGATGACGCCACCGTCGTTGTCGGTCTGTCCGCAGTGTCATGAGCCGAAGCTTCCGCACTACACCTGCCTGAATTGCGGCACCTACAAGGGCATGCCGGTCATCGCTGTCGAAGAAACCTGACCGCGAGCGGGCAGCGAGGAGCTCGGAACAGGTAGCTCTGACCCCGTAACTCCCGGGGGGCTGGCTGTGGGCTCTTCGCGGTCGGCTATTCGCTCATGCGCCACAGCATTCCATGAGAATCGCGGTAGATGCGATGGGCGGGGACCATGGTCCGGGGCCCATCGTCGAGGGCGCCGTCGCAGCGGCGCGGGATCTCGACATCGAGGTCGTGCTGGTCGGGGATGCAGGCCAGGTCGCCGAGCAGCTCCGACGCATCGGCTGCGCCGATCGTCGCATCTCTGTCCGCCACGCCCCGCAGGCTGTGGCGATGCACGAGTCTCCCGCCCAGGTCGCCCGCAAGAAGCGGGATTCCTCCATCTGGATCGCCACCGAGCTGGTCAAGGCGGGCGAGGCCGGCGCCCTGGTCAGCGCCGGCAACACCGGTGCGACGATGGTCGCTGCCTTCTTTGTCCTCGGTGTCATCAAAGGGGTCGAGCGTCCCGCCATCGCCACGTCGCTGCCTACCCTGGACGGCGAGGCGGTCATGCTGGACGTCGGCGCCAACGTGGACTGCTCCGCCCAGCACCTTCACCAGTTCGGGCTCATGGGCCACGAGTACGGCAAGCACCTGCTGGGCAAGCCGAATCCCCGGGTAGGTCTCCTCAGCATCGGCGAGGAGGACACGAAGGGGAACGAGGTCACCAAGGAAGCCTTCAAGCTGCTGAAGGCCAGCCCGATCAACTTCATCGGCAACGTGGAGGGGCGGGATGTGTACAGCGGGACCGCCGACATCATCGTGTGCGACGGCTTCATCGGGAACGTCGCGCTGAAGATTTCCGAGGGGCTAGTGGACGCGATCAAGAAGCTCCTCATGAAGGAGATCGCCAGTTCCTTCCTGGGTCGGTTAGCCTATCCGCTCCTAGCCGCGCCGCTATTGCGGCTCCGCCGCCGGATGGACTACGCCGAGTTCGGCGGCGCGCCGCTGCTGGGCGTCAACGGGATCGTCATCATCTGCCACGGGCGGTCATCGGCTAAGGCGATCAGGAACGCGATCCGCCGCGCCGTCAGCCTGGCGGAGAGCCGGGTGAACGAGCTCATCCGCCGGGACATCGAAGAGAGTCTGGCGTCGCCCGGCGACTCCGGGAAGGACGAGCCCGCTCCATGAGTGCCTCTCCCGCCAGGTCCCGCATCACCGGGACCGGCTCCTACCTGCCGGAGCGGGTCCTGACCAACGCCGATCTCGAGCGGATGGTCGCCACCTCCGACGAGTGGATCGTCGAGCGCACGGGCATCCGGGAGCGCCGGATCGCCGCGCCGGGCGAAGCCAGCTCCGACCTGGGCCTGAAAGCCGCGCACCGCGCGCTGGAGGCGGCGGGTGTGTCGGCGGCCGAGCTGGACCTCATTCTCGTCGCGACCTGCACCGGAGACCATCCGCTGCCTTCGACCGCCTGTCTTATCCAGCACCGGCTCGGCGCGCTGCGCGCGGCCGCCTGCGACATCGCGGCGGCGTGCTCCGGGTTCGTCTACGCGCTGTCGGTTGCCGACGCCTACGTGAAGACTGGCCTCCGGCACGTGCTGGTGATCGGTACCGAGGTCATGTCCGCGATCACCGACTGGACCGACCGAAGCACGTGCGTCCTGTTCGGCGACGGGGCGGGTGCGGTGGTTGTGAGCGCGTCGTCTGGCGAGGGGGGCATTCTCTCCACCCATCTCCACGCCGACGGCAGTCTCTGGGACATGATCTGCGTGCCCGGCGGCGGGTCGCGGCTGCCGATTGCGGAGAAGGTGCTGGCCGACGGGCTGCAGTACATCAAGATGAAGGGGAATGAGACGTTCAAGGTCGCCGTGAAGACCCTGGAGGAAGTCGCGCGCGAGGCACTCGCGGCGCACGGCCTGGCCGTCGAGGACGTGGACCTGTACGTGCCGCACCAGGCCAACGTCCGGATCATCAAGGCCGTCGCCGCGCGGCTGGGATTGCCGCTGGAGAAGGTGGTCCTGAACATGGACCGCTACGGCAACACCTCCGCCGCCTCGATCCCGATCGCGCTCGATGAGGCGGTGCGGGACGGGCGGGTGCGGGACGGCAGCCTGGTGTTGCTGGGCGCCTTCGGCTCGGGGCTGACCTGGGCGTCGGCAATCATTCGATGGTAGCGAGGAGGGGGGCGGCCTCCATCCGTCGGCCCATTCGGAAGCCTGCGAGCAGACGGCTGGCCGCTTAACCGGAGAGGAGTTCAATGGGGACCGAGGCACGACCGTTGGAAGGCGAGTGGGCGCTCATCCTGGGCGCGTCGAGCGGGTTCGGAGAGGCGACTGCCCTGGAGCTGGCATCCCTCGGCATGCACATCTTTGGGGTCCACCTGGATCGGAAGACGACGCTGCCGAACGTCGAACGTATCGTCGGGCGGATCACCGGCCTGGGCCGCGAGGCCGTGTTCTTCAACGCCAATGCGGCTGACCCGGAGAAGCGGCAGGAGATCCTGAACGCCATCCAGACACGGCTGACGAAGGAGGGACGGCAGGGGACGGTGCGCGTCCTCCTGCACTCGCTCGCCTTCGGGACGTTGAAACCCTTCATCGCCAAGTCGCCGGGCGACGCGATCGGCAAGTCGCACCTAGACATGACGCTGGACGTCATGGCCAATAGCCTGGTCTATTGGGTGCAGGACTTGGTGGCGCGCCAGCTACTGGGGCCGGGCGGGCGCATCTTCGCGATGACGAGCGCGGGCGGTGCCCGCGTCTGGTCCACCTACGGTGCGGTGTCGGCGGCAAAGGCGGCGCTGGAGTCCCACATCCGCCAATTGACGCTCGAGCTCGCGCCCATGGGCATCACGGCGAACGCGATCATGGCGGGGGTCACTGATACGCCCGCGCTGCGGAAGATCCCGGGCTCGGATGAGATGATCCGGATGGCGCAACGCAAGAATCCGTCGGGCCGGTTGACGACGCCGCAGGACGTGGCGCAGGCGATCGGATTGCTCAGCCACCCGAAGGCGCATTGGGTGACGGGGAACGTCATCTGCGTGGATGGCGGCGAGTTCGTGGTGGATTGAGGAAGAAGCTTCAGCCATCAGCGCTTCGCTCGCTGATGCCTGACGGCTGTCCTGTTGGATTTTGTCGTTGACATTGGGTGCAGGTTCTCCCATATCATACCCCGCTATGAGTGCCGGAATCGGGCTGGTCTTTCCCGGCCAGGGCTCGCAGTCGGTCGGGATGGGGCGGCTGTTCTACGAGCATAGTCCCGGCGTCCGGGCACTCTACGACGAGGCGGCCACCGTCCTCGGCTACGACGTGGCCGCCCTGTGCTTCGAGGGGCCGGCCGACCGCCTGAACCTGACGGAGTACACGCAACCCGCCCTGCTGACCGCAAGCCTCGCCGCGCTGAAGGCGATGGAGCCGTATGGCTTACGCCCGGTCGCGGTTGCAGGCCACAGCCTTGGTGAGTACGGCGCGTTGGTGGCCGCTGGGGCGGTGACCTTCGCGGACGCCGTGGCGCTTGTGCAGAAGCGAGCCCGGTACATGGCTGAGGCCGTGCCGCCCGGGAGCGGACTCGTGGCGGCGGTGCTCGGTCTGAACGCCACGGCCGTCGCGGAAGCCTGTCGGGAGGCCTCGGCCCTAGGGATTGTGGTCCCGGCCAACTTCAACTGCCCGGGGCAGGTGGTGATCGCGGGTGAGAAGGCGGCCGTGGAGCGGGCCCTCGAGATTGCGAAGGCGAAGGGGGCGCGGAGAGTGGTGCGCTTGCCAGTGAGCGTGCCGGTGCACACGCCGCTGATGCAGCGGGCGGCGGACCGGCTGGCAGAGGACCTGGCCCTGGTCTCCTGGTCAGACCTCGTTGTGCCGCTGGTGAACAACGCCGACGCCAAGCCGCTGCGGCTCGCCGCCGAAGTCCGGGCGTCGCTGGTCCGCCAGTTGCCCTCGCCGGTACGGTGGGAAGAGTCGGTCAGCGTGATGGTGGAGCTGGGCGTGACGACCTTTATCGAGGTGGGGCCCGGCACGGTGCTGACCGGATTGGTGAAACGGATCGTGCCGAGCACGACCACGTTGAACGTGCAGGATCCGGCGTCGCTGGACGCCGCGCTGAAGGTGCTGGCCGCGAAGGGTGAGGCGTGAAGAAAGATCCTGCCTTGTGAACCACGCTTCACGCGCGACGAGCGACGTGGAACCAAGAGAGAGCATGTCGTTGGAGGGGAAAACCGCAATCGTCACGGGTGCGGCCCAGGGGATCGGGCGTGCGATCGCCGAAGCGCTGGCGCGCCAGGGCGCCGATGTGGCCGTGTGCGACCTGGACCCGGGCCGCTCACAGGAAGCCGTCGAGGCGATCCGCGCGATGGGCCGCCGGGCGCTCAACGTCAAGGTCAACGTGGCCGACTGGGACGACGTCAAGGCCATGGCCGACCACGTGCTGAAGGAATGGGGGCGCATTGATATCCTGGTCAACAACGCCGGAGTGACCCGAGACGGGTTGCTCATCCGGATGAAGGAGGAGGATTGGCACCTGGTCCTCCAGGTGAACTTGAACGGCACGTTCTACTGTACGAAGGCCGTGCTCCCGCCGATGACCAAGCAGCGCAGCGGACGCATCGTGAACATCGCCTCGATCGTGGGCGTCATGGGGAACGCCGGCCAGGCGAACTACGCGGCGTCGAAGGCAGCCGTGATCGGGTTCACCAAGACGGTCGCGCGCGAGTACGCGAGCCGGGCCGTGACCGTGAACGCGGTGGCGCCGGGCTTCATTGATACGGCGATGACTCAGGGGTTGTCCCCGGAGGTCAAAGAGGCGTTGCTCAAGCAGATCCCGTTGGGGCGGCTGGGGCAGCCGTCCGACGTGGCGGACGCGGTGTGCTTCCTGGTGTCCGACCAGGCCAGCTACATCACGGGCCAGGTGCTGCACGTGAACGGTGGCATGCTCATGGCCTGAGGGGCGGCGGGCGCACGGCGGCAACGCGGGCGGGCCCGGCAGCGGTGAGCCGACGACGAGCTGATCGTTCGAAGTGACAAAGCGCAAGGGAGGTCCGATATGGGAGAGGAGGTGGGAAAGCCCATGGCGGTGGAGGATCGCATCAAGAAGATTATTGCCGAACAACTCGGGGTGGATGAGGACGAGGTCGTGCCCGAGGCCTCCTTCGTTGACGATCTTGGCGCGGACTCCCTCGACACGGTGGAGCTGGTGATGGCGTTCGAGGAAGAGTTCGACATCGAGATTCCCGACGAAGACGCGGAGAAGATCCTCACCGTCGGGAAGGCCATGGAGTATATTAAAGAGAAGATCTGATTCCGGTGCGGCGGCGACGATGGATGAGCGCGTGACACGACGGGTGGTCGTGACCGGGCTGGGGGTCATCACCCCGCTGGGGACGGGTGTGGAGAAGACCTGGAAGGCGCTCTGCGCTGGCCAGTCCGGGATCGGCCGAATCACCCGCTTCGACCCGACCGGCTTTCCGGTTCAGATCGCCGGGGAGGTCAAGGATTTCGATCCCGCCGCCTTCATCGAAAAGAAAGAGATCAAGAAAATGGACGCGTTCATCCATTACGCCGTGGCGGCGAGCCAGATGGCGGTGGATGACGCGGGCCTGAAGATCTCGCCCGACCGGGCGGACCGGGTCGGGGTGTACATCGGGGCGGGAATCGGCGGCCTGCCGGGCATCGAGCACTACCACAAGGTGCTGCTGGAGAAGGGCGCGGACCGCATTTCCCCGTTCTTTATTCCCATGGTCATCATCAACCTGGCCTCGGGCCAGGTGGCGATCCGGTTGGGGGCGAAAGGCCCCAACTCCTGCGCGGTGACCGCCTGCGCGACCGGCAACCATTGCATCGGCGACGCGTTCCGGATCATCCAGCGTGGCGAGGCAGACGCCATGCTGGCGGGTGGTACCGAGGCGACGATCACCCCGCTGGCCGTCGCGGGCTTCGCGGCGGCGCGCGCCCTCTCGCGGCGCAACGACGATCCTGCCCGCGCCAGCCGGCCTTTCGATCGCGACCGGGACGGCTTCGTCCTCGGCGAAGGCGCAGGCGTGTTGGTACTCGAAGAGCTCGAGACGGCGCGGCGGCGCGGGGCGCGCGTCTACGCCGAACTGGCGGGCTACGCGATGACCAGCGACGCCTTCCACATCACCGCCCCACCGGATGACGGGGAGGGCGCGGTGCGGTGCATGGAGCTGGCCTTGAAGGACGCCGGGCTCCCCCGCGAGGAAGTCGGCTACATCAACGCGCACGCCACCTCCACGTTCGCGGACAAGATCGAGACCTTGGCGATCAAACGGGTGTTCGGCGAGCACGCGTACCGCATCCCTGTCAGTTCGACCAAGTCCATGACCGGCCACCTGCTCGGCGCGGCGGGCGGCGTGGAGGCCGTGTTCAGCGTGCTGGCGCTCCACCGCGGCGTGCTGCCGCCAACCATGAACCTGGACCATCCCGACCCGGACTGCGACCTCGATTATGTCCCTAACCGGGCCCGCGAAGCGTCGGTGGCGGCGGCCATGTCCAACTCCTTCGGGTTCGGAGGGGTCAATGCCTGCCTCGTCTTCAAGCGGGCCACTGTGTAAGCGCCGCAGGAGGTCAGACGACCGCCCCTCGTGACCTATGGCGCAGTCCCATCTCGATGTAGCGCAGGCGGCGATCGGCTATCGGTTCCACCACCCTCGCCTCCTCAGCCAGGCCTTGACCCACAAGTCTCACGTCAACGAGATTCGGGACAAGGGGTGCCAGCACAACGAGCGGCTTGAGTTTCTTGGTGACGCCGTCCTGGCCCTCATCATCAGCGAATACCTGGCCGGCGCGTTTCCGAACTCCACCGAGGGAGAGCTGTCCAAGCTGAAGGCTCGGCTGGTCAGTGAGCCATTCCTGGCCAAGGGGGCGCGCCGGCTGGAGCTGGGCAACCTGCTGCGGCTTGGCCGCGGCGAGGAGCTGACGCAGGGTCGGGAGAAAAGCTCGCTGCTGGCCAACGCGCTGGAAGCCGTGATCGCAGCCATCTACCTGGACGGTGGCCTCGAGGCGGCCCGGGCGTTCACGCTGAAGGTCTTTGCGCCGGAGCTCGACGACCTGAAGCGTCGGGAGGAGGCGGAGTGGTCCTCGGTCGTCGAGGACTACAAAACCCGAATCCAGGAATGGTGCCAAAAGCAATTCGAGACCCTGCCCCAATACCTGCTCCTCCGGGAGTCCGGTCCCGATCATCAGAAGGTGTTCGAAGTGCAGGTCATGGTCGGGGACGACATCCTCGGTCTAGGCATAGGGCGGAGCAAGAAGGAGGCGGAGCAGATGGCGGCCAAGGAGGCGCTGCGACGGGTTGGCCTGATCTGACGAGGCGACCCATAAGGGAGCCCTCCATATACAAGAGGAGGCGAGCATGTTCAGAGCGGGGACCGGGATGTGGGCGATCGGGATTGTGACGGCGGTGCTGGCAGCCGCGACGGCGTGGGCTGTTAGCCCGGCCGTCGTCGCGGAGAAGGCTCCAGCGGCGCCAGCCGCCCCGGCGAAGAAGGAGCCGCGGGCCATCATCAAGACCAAGTTCGGCGACATCGAGATCCGGTTCTTTCCGGACAAGGCGCCCAAGCACGTGGAGAATTTCATCAAGCTGGCCAAGGATGGGTTTTATGACGGCACGATCTTTCACCGGGTGATTCCGGGATTCATGATCCA
>CAZTUO010000068.1:0-12197 GCA_964616355.1 uncultured Nitrospira sp. | reverse complement strand
CCCAGGTCGGGCCGAATACGGCTACAACAGTGTCCAAGAAATCGGGAGCGGTACAGGCCCGCTCTCGCGGGCACCAGGCCGGTTATACGGGCGGGAGGGACCCTGAGGAAGAACGGATGTGAAGGTCTCGCTGGGGAAAGGGAATCTCAATCCCCTCAGCCTTGAATCGCCTGAAGATCCGCTTGCGCAACTCGTGCTGGACCAGGTACTGGTCCACAAACTCCCGCACCTGACAGATCAAGGTGAAGTCCAGGGACGACTCGCCGAATCCCGGAATGAACCGGACGACGGGCGCCGGGTCTCCGAGCAGCCCGGGAATTTCGCCGACGGCTTTCGAGGCTTCCTCGACCAGCACGCGCTCGATGCGATCCGGGTCGCTGGCATAGGAGACGCTGATCGGGATCAGCACCGCCATGCGCTGCTCGGGCATGTAGTAGTTCGTCACGATGGATTGGGCGAGCTTGTTGTTGGGGATGATCACCATGTTGTTCGGCAGCATCCGGATGCGCGTGCTCCGCCAGCCGATGTCCGCGACGTAGCCCTCCTGGCCCGTTTCCAGCTTGACGAAGTCGCCGACCCGAATCGGCTTCTCGATGAGCAGGTGCAGCCCCGCGAACAGGTTCGAGAGCGTCTCCTGAAGCGCGAGCGCCACGGCCAGCCCGCCGACGCCCAACGCGGTCAGGACCGGCGTGATCGAGATGCCGAGCCCTCCGAGCAGGACCAGCCCGCCGACCACCCAGACCGAGCCCTTGATAAAGGTCATCGTCAGCCCGGTGGCGGGCACGGCTAGGGTGGTGTCGCGGAGCCCGTAGCGGATCCCGGCCCCGACAAGGTTTGCCAGCGTCGCCGTCACGGACAAGACGATCAGGCTGTAGATGAGGTTCAGGGCGGTGCCGCTGTAGCGCGTGGGGAGATCCGCCGTGGTCACGGCGACGTACAGCCCGAGCAGCACTCCCCAGGCGATTGAGGGGAGGCGCAAGCTTTCGACAATCAGGTCGTCGGCGTCGGTCTCCGTGGAGGCAGCCCAGCGGTGGAGCCCCCGAAAGGCCAGGGCGCGCACCGCCAACGCCGCTGCCGTCGCGGCGAGGAACACCGCACCCGCGAACACGAGCTTCTGCAAGGTGGGCGACAAGGCAGGTCCCAGACTCAGGCTCATGCGCACGCTCCAGCCTCGGCGTAGACCGACACGGTCACGTCCGCACCGCCTCGCCCACGACCGTGGGGTCCCATCGATGATCCTCCTCGACCGCCTGGGTCAACTGCTCATAGATGTCGGGCACCGCGGCGGCGACACGGCTCCAGTTGGAGATCATGGGCACGCCCAGCGGGTCCGCCGTGAAGACTTCGGTCGCGAGCTTGAGCCCCTTGAGGAAGGCCTCGACCGCCGTCCGCTCTTCGTGTCGATCGAACTTCAGGCTGTTGATCGCGGCGTCGTCCTCATAGCGGCGGATGGTCTCCTGGGCGCTCTGAAGATACGTCGCACGCAGGGTCTTGAGCATCCCTTCGGACAGCACCACGCCCTCGCTGGCCAGGTTCCGGAACAAGGACTTCGTGATGTCCACCGCCATCTTGAGCAAGCCTTTTTCCGGGTCGTCGGCCGAGAGCGCTTGGTGCTTGTGCTCGTAGGCCTCCGCGATGTCGGCCTGACAAATCCGCCGGAGCGCGCAGTTCCGGTAGACTTCTGCGAGTACGCCGATCTCCAAGCCCCAGTCCCCCGGAATCCGGTTGATCCAGGCCAGATCGTGGACCATCGCGACCTCGCCGGCCAAGGGATAACGAAAGCTGTCGAGGAACCGCAGGAGTGGCTGGTCGCCGACCAGGCGCTGGAGGCTCCGAATGAGCGGGGTGATGAACAGGCGTGTCACGCGCCCGTGCAGCCGGTCGGTGACCCGGCTGTAGTACCCCTTGCAGAACTCGTATCCCATGTTCGGGTTGGCGATCGGGTAGCAGAGCCGGGCCAAGTACGACCGGTCATAGCTCACGATGTCGCAATCGTGCAGCGCGATGACCTTGCTCTGACGCCGGGCGAGGACGTAGCCGAAGGCGATCCAGCAGGACTGGCCCTTGCCCGGCAGACCGATGTCAATCTCCTGGCTGACGAGCGTCTTGAGGATCTCCTGGATGCGCGGCCCATCCACCCAGACGAGCCGGACGTCCTGCGGGAGCCCCCGGAAGAATTCCTTAGCCCGCCTGAACTCCAGCGCCGAGGCCTGTCCCAGCGCGACCACGATCTCGCGCAGGTAGCGCACCTGCCCCAGTTGCTCGACGATCCCTTTCAGTGCCGGGCGCTCCAGCTCCGCATAGAGGCAGGGAAGCACGAGCGCGATCGGGTTGAGCGCCGCGTGCCGCTCCAACTCCGTCTCGAGCTGCTCCACGTTGGGCCGTCCGAGCCGGTGGAGCACCGTCACGACGCCGTTCTGGTGAAAATCCGACATCCCACAAGCCCTCTCCGGTCCGGGACCCCGGGCCCGGCGGGGTTCATCCCCGGGCCCCTCCGCCGCCGTGCGCCGGCTGAGGAAAGCATAGAGGGCCCTACCACCGTAGCGCAAGCCTTTTCCCGGGGGCTGAGCACGATCGGGCGAACGGTGCGGCCTGGGAGCGAATCGGCTAGCGTGGCAGGGAGAGCGGCTGCCCGCGTGGCACCGCGCGGAGAGCCGAGGGCGGGCCGTCCTGCTTCTGGACGGCCCGCCGAACCGCGGAGAGGAGGTCCTCGACACGAAAGGGCTTGCGGACCCACTCCGCAGAGAAGCCCCGGGACGGGAACTCCAAGAGCTGGCCGGTCCAGTCCGGAGGCACGCGCACACTGACCAGCACGAAGGGAGGCGGAGCCGTGCAGTGGCGCAGCCAATCGCGTAGTCGCGCGCGGCTGACCTCGCCCCCCTCCGCCAGCACCGTATCCGTATCCAGGACCACCGCCTGGACCTCGCCAGCGCCGAGCCGGGCGAGCGCCTCTGGCAGGGTGCCCACGATGCTCACGCACCCGTACGCACGGCGAAGCACTTCGCCCAACATCTCGCCCAATACCGGATCCCGCTCGATCACCAGCACCGGGCTGTCCCCGCCGACCTGTCCGTCACGCGCCGATTTCATTCGGAGCCTTTTCGCCTCTCAGCCCGCCCCGTCCTGAGGGACGGACGGCAAGGATCAGTCTAAGCGCTCAGCAAATGTGATGCCATGGCGGGCGGGCGTCGCTCTCCGGGAACGCAAGCGGTTGCTGGCGGCGACCGCGGCACGGCGGCCTCGAGGGCCGCACAGCGGCGCCTTGGAGCGCGACTCGTTGCCCCGTTCAGCCCCAGGGGATTGCAAGCGGGACAAACTGTCCGACCACCGGACAGTCTGCGCCGCGCCGCCGGGCTCGCGCGGATGATTTGCGGCTCGGCGACGGGGACGCTATCATTGAGGCACTATGTCCCTCTCGTGGAGCCGGCTGAGCCTCCAGACCAAGGTCACAGGCGTCGTCATTCTCATTGTGGCGCTCTCCGCCCTGTCTGCTGAATACATTGACCGCAAATTCGTCGGCCGGCTCGCCAAAGAGAACTTCAAGCAGGAGGTGGCGGCCGTGGCGCGCCAGGTCGGCGCCCACATCACCACGGTGGCCGAGTTCCACAACCAGGCCGCGCGCGAGCTGGACCTCTACAAGCTGCTGGCCAGCCGCCCCGACCTCACCGATATCGCCCTCTATGCACTTCCGGCTGAGCCTGGCGGCCCGCCGACCCTGCTCGTGAGCGCGGGTAATACGGCCCTCCCGCGGCTCGAGCGTGTCCCGCCGCTCGTCGTCCGGGCACTGCGGCTCGAACACGACGTGACCGACCTGGAGGGCTGGGAGGACGAGCATCGTTTGAAGATCGCGGCGCCCATTTCCGTGGAGGGCAAGCTCGTCGGCGCGACCTACGCGGAGTTCTCCACCGCGCAGTTCGACGAGGTCCTGGAATACCAGCGGTCGCTGTCGCTCGACCGGCGCTGGCTGACTGGGATCGTCATCATCTTGGCGATCAACCTGTTTCTCTATTGGAAGGTCCACCGGCCGGTGAAGGCCCTACTCGCCGGCGTCGAGGCCGTGAGCCAGGGCGTCATGTCCGCAACCGTCCCGGTCCAGGGTGAGGACGAACTGGGCCGGCTCGGGGCGCGCTTCAACACGATGGTCGAGCGCATCCGGGCCGCCACCGAGATGAACCGGCGCTTGTACGAAGAGCTGCGCCTGGCGCACGACGACCTTCAACGCCGCGTGGAGGAAGCGACCGCGGAGATCCGGGAGAAGAACCGCGAGCTGGTCCGGACGAACGAGCTGCTGTCCTCCGCCCAGCGCGAGCTGGCGCGCGCCCAGCGCCTGTCCGCGATCGGCCAGCTCGCTGCGACCGTGGCCCACCGCATCGGCACGCCGCTCACCGCGCTGTCCGGCCACATCCAGCTCCTCGCGGAAGACCCCAGCCTGAGCCCCGACGGGCGGCGCCGGCTCCAGACGGTGGAAGCCCAGATCGAGCGCACCTCCCGCATCATCCAAGATCTGCTGGTGTACGCCCGCAAGCCGGAGCTAGCGCTCGCGCCCATGGACCTGAACCATTGCCTGGAGGAGTGCGTGGCCATGCTGCGGCCGGAGATCGCCCGGCGCCATGTCGTCCTCGTGCAAACCCTGAGCCCCGACCTGCCCAAGGTCGTGGGCGACCACATGCAGCTCCAGGAGGTCTTCTCCAACCTGATCGAGAACGCGCTGGACGCCATGCCGGACGGCGGGACGCTCACGCTCCGCAGCTATCCGGTGGCGGCGCGCGCTGGCGAGGCGACCGCCCAGGTCGTCGTTGAGGTCGAGGACACAGGCGTCGGCATCGCTCCGGACCAGCAGGAGCAGATCTTCCAGCCGTTCTTTACGAGCAAGACGCCCGGGCGGGGGACCGGGCTCGGCCTGGCCATCGCCCTCGAAACGGTCAAGGCTCACGGCGGGCACCTCACCGTCCACAGCGAGGTCGGCAAGGGAGCCCGGTTCACCGTCCTCCTCCCGACGAGCAGCGAGGGATACTGATGCATGGCGGGGCGCGAATCCTGGTCGTCGACGACGATGCCGAGACCCTGAGCCTCCTCACCGAGATCATCGCCAAGGAAGGCTACCAGGTCGCGAGCGCCGAGTGCGGCGAGACCGCCCTCCTGCTGGCCGCACGCGAGCAACCCGACGTCGTCATCACGGACTTGAACATGCCGGGGATGGACGGGCTCACCCTGCTGGCCGAGCTGCGGCAGCGCCTGCCGGACACTCTCGTGATTCTGCTGACGGCCTACGGCTCGCTCAAGACCGCGGTGGACGGGATCAAGGCCGGCGCCTTCGACTACATCAGCAAGCCCTTCATCGTGGACGAGATCCGGCTCGTCGTGCGGCGCGCGCTGGAGCACAAGCATGTGCTCCGGGAGAACGCTGCGCTGCGCGAGCAGCTTCGGGACCGCTACCGGTTCGACAAAATCGTCGGGAGCAGTGCCGGCATGGTCGCGGTGTACAAGATGATCGCCCGCGTCGCCCAGACCGACAGCACGGTCCTGATCCAAGGCGAGAGTGGGACGGGCAAGGAGCTGGTCGCGCGCGCGATCCATTCCAACGGCGCCCGCAGCAGCGGCCCCTTCGTCGCAGTGGATAGCGGCGCCCTGGCGGAGAGCCTGCTGGAGTCCGAGCTGTTCGGCCACGAGCGCGGGGCCTTCACTGGCGCGGTCACGGCCAAGAAGGGGCTGCTGGAGAAGGCGCACCTGGGCACCTGCTTCCTGGACGAGATCGCCGACATCTCGCCGACGCTCCAGAGCAAGCTGCTCCGCGTCATCCAGGAACGCGAGATCCGGCGGGTCGGGAGCAACGAGCCAACCAGCGTGGACGTTCGGATCCTGGCGGCCTCGAACCGGGACCTCAAGCCGCTCGTCGAGGCGGGCAAGTTCCGCGAGGACCTCTACTACCGGCTCAACGTCGTCACGATCACGATCCCGCCGCTGCGGGAACGCCTGGAGGACATCCCCCTGCTCGCGCAGTTCTTCGTGCAGAAGTACGGAGCTGGCCGGGAGAAGCCCGTCACCGGCCTCGCCCCCGAGGCGATGGAGCTGCTCCTGCGCTATCACTGGCCGGGCAACGTGCGCGAGCTCGAGCACGTGATCGAGCGCGCCGTCGTGCTGACGCCGCATCCCCTCATCATGCCGGACGACCTCCCCGACAGCGTGCGGACGGCCGAGGCCAAGCCGAGCGCCGCGCGCGGCTGGATGCCGCTCGACCACGTGGAACGGGACTACATCCTACGAGCCTACGAGGCGCATCAGCGCGACCTCGGCCGCACGGCCGAGGTGCTGGGCATCCACCGGAAGACGCTGCTGCGGAAACTGCGCGGCTACGGCGTCCTGACGGCTCCCACGGAAGATTTCCCGCCTTTGTGAGGAAGCCTTGTCTGCCGGAAGGACATCCTGTCTGAGCCTCGCATCTCCTGGACATTCCAACAGATTGGACCGCCGAGCCTGCCGGTGCGGTAGACAGCCTGCGCCTGCCTCCTCCACATGACGACCCCCTTGACAGCCCGAACCAGCCGTTTAATCAGTTGAATTGAAATGGGCTTCGGCTGGCGACGGCGCTGGCTTGCGGTTTGCACAACCAGCTTGCGGGTCCCACTGTCTCCACGGGCGACCTGAACCGTGGAGGGGGGCTGCTCCGGAGGCGCCGGGCCGTGCGATCAGCTGTTTCAAGGAGGACTGACCGATGAGAATCGCGCAGGTGTCCCCTCTCTGGGAGAGCGTCCCCCCCAAACTGTACGGGGGAACGGAACGGATCGTCTCCTACCTGACCGAGGAGCTTGTCCGCATGGGGCATGAGGTCACCCTGTTCGCCAGCGGCGACTCCGTGACTGCCGCCCGGCTGGAGGCGGCCTGCCCGCAGGCGTTGCGCCTGAACGACGGGATCTTCAATCGCGATGCGCCACTGATCATCATGATGGAGCGGGTCTTCAGCTCGGCCGACGAGTTCGACCTCATCCACTCGCATCTGGATTTTCTGGCCTTCCCGTTGACCCGCCGGTGCCGGACCCCGGTCGTCACGACGATGCACGGGCGCCTGGATCTGCCGGAGATCGTGGAGGTGTACCGGGAATTCCCCGAGCTGCCGCTGGTCTCGATCTCGGACGCCCAGCGCCAGCCGGTCCCGTGGGCCAACTGGATGGCGACCGTGCACCACGGGCTACCCCGCGATCTCTATGGTTTCCATCCCGAGCCAGGCAAGTACCTGGCGTTCCTGGGACGCCTGGCCCCGGAGAAGCGTCCCGACCACGCGATCGAGCTGGCCAAGCGCGTCGGCCTACCCCTGCGCATCGCTGCCAAAGTGGACCCGGCCGACCGCGAGTACTTCCGCACAACCATCGAGCCGCTGCTCGACCACCCGTTGGTGGAATACCTCGGAGAGATCACGGACAGCGAAAAGAACGAGTTTCTCGGCGAGGCCTACGCCCTCGTCTGTCCCTACGACTGGCCGGAGCCCTTCGGGCTGGTCTTCATCGAAGCCCTGGCCTGCGGGACGCCGGTGCTGGCCTATCGCCGAGGATCCGTTCCCGAGATCATCAAGCACGGGCTCACCGGGTTCATCTCTGACAGCCTGAACGGCATGGTGGCGAGCGTCGAGCACATCGAGCGGATTGATCGACGGCACTGCCGGCAGGCCTTCGAAGAGCGGTTCACCGCGGAACGGATGGCCCGGGACTACCTGAGGGTCTACGAAGAGCTGGTGGCGAGGGCTGCGCCTGAGCCAGCCCGCAGCCGTCGCCGCCCGCGGGCGAGGGTCTCCGAGCCGGGGGCCCTCACCGCGTAACTCGGCGGCGATCGCCGGTGAGGCCAGCGCCCCGCGACGAGCAGGGGGAGGAGCGATGGGCGGCGGACTGAGCTTACTGAAGACGCGGGACTTCGGCTTGCTCTGGATCGGCCAGGTCGTCTCCCAGATTGGGGACGGGCTGAACAAGGTGGCGTTGCTCTGGTTCGTGTACGAGCTGACCGGATCGGCGTTCAAGATGGTGACGATCGGGCTGTTGCAGACCATCCCGCCGCTGGTGTTCGGCCCCCTGATCGGCGTCTACCTCGACCGGCTCCCGAAGAAGGCGGTCATGATCTGGGTGGACCTGACCCGCGCCGTCATGATCGTCCTCATCCCACTGTCCTCCGCCCTCGGCATGCTGACGCTGGAGCGGCTCTACCTCCTGGTGTTCCTGATCTCGGTCGTCTCGACCGTGTTCGGGCCGGCCCTCTCCTCCGCAGTGCCGCTCATCGTGACGCGCCAGCACCTCACGGCCGCCAACGCCCTGATCCAGAGCACGGCCAACATCGGCGTGCTACTGGGGCCGGCCATCAGCGGGCTCGGGATCGCCCTGATCGGCGCCCAGAACGTGCTCTACGTGGACTCGGGGACGTTCCTCTTCGCGACGCTGTGCCTCCTTCCCATCCGGGTCCGGGAGGTGCACCGGGCGGTGCAGGCGGCCACGTCCACGGTGCTACAGGATCTGCTCCAGGGGGTGCGATTCGTCTTCGTCCAGCACCGCACGATGTTTCTGCTGATGGTCACCGCCGCGCTCTACAATCTGGCGGCCAGCGCCTTCGTCTTCTTGCTCCCGGTCATCGCCCAGGAGGTGCTGCGGATCGGGCCGGTGAAGCTCGGCTGGCTCTGGTCCTCGCTCGGGATGGGGATGCTCATCGCCTCCGTGTGGTTGGCCCAGTTGAACCAGGGAGATTTCCGCGACCGGCTGAAGATGGTCGCTCGGGCGATGACGGTCGGCGGGCTGGCGATCGGCACCCTGGGTTTCCAGGCCACCCCCCTGCTGTCCGCGGGGCTCATCCTCGTGATCGGCGGCAGCACGGCCCTCTTTACCCCCGTGGTCTGGGCGATGCTGCAGGAGATGACCCCAGCACACCTGCTGGGCCGGGTGTTCACCACCTTCAGCACCGGCAGCATGGCGGCGGCGATGACCGGCATGGCTGGCTTCGGCTGGGCGGCGGATTCCATCGGACCGGCCAGCACGCTGCTGGCGATCGGCCTGACCCTGCTCCTGACCGCCCTGGTGACGGCCTGGTTCAGCCGGCAAGTGCTCCCCGCCCCCGTCTAGCCTAGGCCTAGCGTCGGCACAGCGCTGGCGCGGCCATGGCGGTCGTCGGGCCACTCCACGATTTCCCCTCATTCCCTTCCAACGCAGGACTTCCTGCCGTCGGCTTCTTCGCGATAGGGTATGGCCAGCCGGTGGTCCTCATCCGGTCCCTATCCGCCGCGCCCGGGGCTGGGGACCCGTCGGGTATCCGTTGCTTCCAAGACGCAACACGGGTACTCGCCAGCGCCACGGGTGACCGGCCGCGAAGGGACGAACGGGCCGCACAGGCACTTGAGAGACAAGCGGTCCAGGCTAGTGAGGATGGAGAGAGAACGATCGCTGAAGGTGGTATCCGGCGCGCCCAAATTCGCAGCGCGCCGGTCCAGGCTAGCAAGGAACGGAGGTGGACCCATGAAACCGACCACCCTGCCCGCCGCAGGCCTGGGAGCGGGCCTCTTGCTCGGGCTCGCTCTGGCAGCCGGGCCGCCCGCCGTGGCCCAACAGCCCGGCGGCAAGCCCCCCCAGCCGCCGACAGAGCAAGCCGCCCCGCCCGCGTCGAAGCCGGTGGTGCCCGAATTCAAGGAGGTCCCGAGCCGCAAGCCGGTCGGGTCGCTCCCGGTGACGATTAAGCTGGCCCTGATGGCCGACCCTCGGTTGCTGCCCTACGACATTGAAGTGACGGTGGACGGATCGAAGGCCGTCCTCTCCGGCGAGGTGGCCAGCCAAGAGGAGACACGCGCAGCACTGGCGGTGGCCCAGCAGGTGGAGGGCGTCAAGGCGGTCGTGAGCAAGCTCAAGGTTGTGCCGGAGCTCGCGCGGGCACTGGCGCGGAAGCGGGACGAGACGATCACGCAGTACGTCAAGGCCCGGTTCAAGGCCAGCACGACGCTCGAGGCGGCCGCTTTCGGGGTGAAGACTGAGGACGGCGTGGTGTCATTGAGCGGGCAGACGCGCTTTCAGGTGATCATCCTGGAAGCCGCAGAGGCCGCGCGGCAGGTCCCCGGGGTCAAGGCCATCAGGACCGAGGGGGTCCGTCTGGAGGCCGGCGACTGAGACGCGCGGCCGAACACTTGCCACCGGAGGAGAGCGTGGAGAAACGAGGGCTCCTGTTCACCCGCGAGTTCAGCCTGGTCTGGTGGGGACAATTAGTCTCCCAGATCGGCGACGGAGTCTCGAAGCTCGCGATGCTCTGGTTCGTCTACGCGATCACCGGCTCCCCGCTCAAGACGACGGTCATCGGGCTGCTCCAGACTGTGCCCCCCATCCTCCTCGGCCCCCTCATCGGCGTGCTCGTGGACCGGCTTCCCCGAAAGCCACTGCTGATCGGGAGCGACTTGGTGCGCGCCATCCTGATCGGGCTCATCCCCTGCCTGATCTCCGTCGAGGCCTTCACGGTCGAGCGCCTTTACGTGCTCGTCTTCCTGCACGCCCTCGCATCCACCTTGTTCGGACCTGCGCTCTGGGCTTCGGTACCGTTCCTGGTCCCGCGCGACCAGTTCACCGCCGCGAACGCCCTGTTCCAGGGCACGACAAGCCTGGGGGTGATCGTGGGGCCCCTGCTGAGCGGGCTGGGCATCGCGGCGCTCGGCTCTCAGGAGGTCCTCTGCCTCAACGCCCTGACCTATGCCGCCTCTGCGGCCTGCTTTATCCCGCTCCGCCTTCCGCGCGGCATCCCGCTGCGCCCCGCCGAGTCGCCGGTGGCCGCGACGCTCCGCGATCTGGCGGAGGGCTTCCACTTCGCGCTGGTCACGCAGCGGCTGGTGCTCTGGCTGACCCTCACGGCCTCGTGTTATACGTTCGGCACGAGCGCCTTCAGCACGTTGTTCCCCGTCTTCGGGCGACGGATGCTTGACCTGGGCCCCGTCGAAGTGGGCTACCTCTGGTCTTCGTTCGGAATCGGACTGCTCCTCATGTCCGTCGGGCTGCTCCGGCTGACGCGATGGGAGATCCGGCAACGCGTGCTCACGATTTCCATGTCCAGCGTGATCAGCGGGGCGGCGCTCGTCGGGTTGGTCTGGGTCTCGGACCGGGTCCTCGCTGTCGGGCTGATGGTCCTGGTCGGCGTGGGGGCCGGCACCTTGACGCCGATCGCCTGGGGCGTGCTGCAGGAACTGTCGCCGACCCATCTGGTCGGCCGCGTGCTCGCTATCTACACCACGGGGGCCATGACATCAGCCATCAGCGGCATGACGGTGTTCGCCTGGATCACCCAGGCATTCGGCGAGCGCTGGGGAGTCATCGGCATTGGCATGGTCCTGGGGGCTACAGGGCTCGTGGCCGCCGCGATCTCGCGCCTGCCCGCCGTCTCGCCCACCGAGCCAACCGCGCTGAGCCCTTCCTGTGCGAACCCTGAGGCCCCACGACCGAGTCCCCCCTAATGCCTGCAGGGGAACGGAGACGAGTTGTCCAGGCCTGAACAAGTTGTCCGCGACCGCAGACGAGCTTGCCCCAGGCGGTGATTCATCCCAGCACTCCCACCGGTCCTGACAAACTGTTCCGCGGGAGTTCCCGGCCGACAGACGCTGCGGTCGGACCCTCCGCCTGGATCCGCTTGCAAATCCAGCCCTTTTCTCCTTCCTCTGATGAATCTACCTAGGCGCGCCTTTTGCTTAGCCTTGCGGCTGCTGTTCGCCTCTGCGGCGAAGGCGGACACAGTGCTGCTCATCCAACCTTATCAAGGAGGGATCCCATGAAGAAGCTTGCGGGACTTCTGGCGCTGGCGATGATGCTGACCTTCGGCACGGCCACCTTCACGCTGGCCGGCGATCCGGCCCCGGCTCCCACGGAGAAGAAGGACAAGAAGCCGAGCGGCCCGAAGGTGGATGAGGAAAAGAAGGACGAGAAGAAGGGCGGGAATTAATCCGTTCGAGGGGAGCGCGGCCTTCGGCCGCGCTCCTGACCGCCGTTTGTCTGAACCTCTTCCAGCCACTCCAGCTCACCAGACCTCCAGCCTTCCTTCGTTGCTCCCCGTGACCCCCTAACGCCAGATCGGCCGGATCAGGTAACATAGGACTGGCCCGAGGCCGGGCCTACCGTCATCAGGAAGGCTGCCGCGCCTTGCGGCGGCCGGCGCCCTCGGCCTCCAGCACAGGTGGCGCGGCTCCTACCCAGACAAGGTGCACAATG
>CAZTUO010000067.1:0-12376 GCA_964616355.1 uncultured Nitrospira sp. | reverse complement strand
CTCAATCGCCTTGACCGGGTCCACCTCAGTGACGATCACATCGGCCCCCAGCCCCTTCGCGCGCATGGCGACCCCGCGCCCGCACCAGCCGTAGCCGGCCACGACCACGGTCGAGCCGCAGACCAGCCGATTCGTGCCGCGGATGATCCCGTCCAGCGTGGACTGGCCCGTGCCGTAGCGGTTGTCGAAGAGGTGCTTGGTGTCCGCGTCGTTCACAGAGATCACCGGGAACTTGAGCACCCCGCGCGCCGCCATGCTCCGCAGCCGGATCACCCCGGTCGTCGTCTCCTCGGTGCCGCCCAGCACGTGCTTGAGCAGGTCCTTCCGCTTGGCGTGCAGCGTGGAGACCACGTCCGCGCCGTCGTCCATCGTGACCTGGGGCTGGTGGGCGATGGCCTGCTCGATGTGCCGGTAGTAGGTCTTGTTGTCTTCCCCCTTGATGGCGAAGACGGCGATCCCGTCGTGCTGGACGAGCGAGGCGGCCACGTCGTCCTGCGTGCTGAGCGGGTTCGAGGCGCAGAGCCGTACCTCGGCGCCACCGGCCTGGAGCGTCTTCACTAGGTTCGCCGTTTCGGTCGTGACGTGCAGACAGGCCGTCACGCGGATGCCGGCCAGGGGCCGCTCCTTCCTGAACCGCTTCCTGATCAGCCGGAGCACGGGCATGCTCATCTCGGCCCATTCGATCTTCAACTTGCCCTGGCCCGCCAGGGCGAGGTCTTTCACATCGTAATCCACGCTGCCTCCTCAGCGACTAGCGAATCGATAAGAGCGAATAGCCGGAGTTCCTCACCAGGCTAACAGCGAAAGAGCGACGCAGGATCGTCGCCACGATGGATCCCGAGTCGGGCTGCTCGCTATTCGCGATTTGCTGTGCGCTCCGGTGTGTTTATAGGCCGGCTTCCTTCCGCAGGATCTTGGCCTTGTCGGTCCGCTCCCAGGTGAACTCCGGCTCGGACCGCCCGAAGTGGCCGTAGGCGGCCGTCTTCCGGTAGATGGGCCGGCGCAGCTTGAGGTGCTCGATGATCCCGCGCGGCGTCATGGGGAAATTCCTGCGGACGAGCTTGTCGAGGATCTCCACGTCCACCTTCTCGGTGCCCTTGGTGTCCACGAGGATGGAGACCGGGTCTGGGACGCCGATCGCGTAGGCGAGCTGGACCTCGCACTTGTCGCAGAGCCCGGCCGCAACCAGGTTCTTCGCGATGTAGCGGGCCATGTAGGAAGCGGAGCGATCCACCTTGCTCGGGTCCTTCCCGGAGAAGGCTCCGCCGCCGTGGCTGCCATGGCCGCCGTAGGTGTCCACGATGATCTTGCGGCCGGTCAGGCCGGTGTCGCCCATCGGGCCGCCGGTCACGAACCGGCCGGTCGGGTTGATGTAGTACTTGACGCTGACGGGATCGAAGATGTCCTTGGGCATCACCGGCTTGATCACGTGCTCGATGACGTCCCGCTCGATCTTCTTGCTGGTCACGTCGGGGCTGTGCTGGGTGGAGACCACAATGGTGTCGATCCGGACCGGCTTCCCGTTCCGGTACTCGACCGTCACCTGGGACTTGCCATCTGGCCGGACCCAGGGCAGCAGGTTCTTCTTCCGGACCTCGGCCAACCGCCGGGTCAGCCGGTGGGCCAGCACGATCGGCATGGGCATCAGCTCCGCCGTCTCGTTGGTGGCGTAGCCGAACATGAGGCCCTGGTCGCCGGCGCCGCCCGAGTCCACGCCAATGGCGATGTCGGGGGACTGCGCATGGATGGAGGTGATGACCGAGCAGGTATGGTAATCGAAGCCCCAGGAGGCGTCGGTGTACCCGACGTCCTTGATGACCTCCCGGATGATGTCCGGGATTTCCACGTAGGCCTTCGTCGAGATCTCGCCGGCCACGAAGGCGATGCCGGTTGTCAGGATGGTCTCGCAGGCCACCCGGCAGTGCTTGTCCTTGGCGATGATCGCATCCAGGATGCCGTCGGAGATCTGGTCGGCGATCTTGTCCGGATGACCCTCTGTGACGGACTCGGACGTAAAGAGGTAATTGTCTCTCATCAGGCTCCTCGTTTGTTAGGATCCAGCGTCGCTAGCGGAAGGGGAATTGGCCACGTCAGTCCTGACGACTGGCATCCGATATTAAAAGGGATGTGGGGCTGCAGGCCTGCCGCTGGTTCTGTGTCGGCGCTTCTTCTTAACCCAGAAGCCCCGGTTTGTCAACGACTATTCCGGGCTGACCCGGGCCGGGCGTCGGCCGGTCTGCTTGACACCCTTCGGAGGCGGCCTGTAAGATACCTGCTCATCCGCCACAGCCGGGTGGCTTGCCGATCCGAGCCCGAGGCCCGGAAGGGGTTTTTTGTGTCATCTTAGTCCATGATTCTCGCACTTTCCATTAGTTACGCGAAATTCCCTGGGTTGCGCAGCTCCGACCCAGGACCCGTGTTTCCAACGTTCACCGCTCAAGGAGGGGCGGCGGCGTTATGAACGGCAAGCCCCCGGTGCTGGCGGAGGGAGAGGCGGCTCGGCGCGCGGCGTCTGGGTTGGGGTGGGCCGAGGTGTCGGCCGAACTGGTCGAGTTCTTCGCCTCGATCAAGCTCGCCATGTTCCTGTTCCTCGTTCTAGCGATGACCGCCACGATCGGGACGGTGATCCAGCAGGGCGAGCGTCCCGACGTCTATATCAAGGAATACGGCGAGGAGGCGTACCGCTGGTTTCTCCGCCTGGGATTCACCGACGTCTATCACACCTGGTGGTTCACCAGCCTGCTGGCGCTGCTCTGCATCAACTCCCTGACCTGTTTCTACAAGCGATTCCCCGCCATCTGGCGCTCGATGATGCAGGACAAGGTGAACGTCGCCCTGCCGTTCATCCAGGCCTTGAAGCACACGGCCGTGCTGCATGTGCCCGGCTCCAAGGAGCAGGTGGCCGAGGGGATCGCGCAGGCCCTGGCGGAGAAGGGCTACCGCGTCTTGGCCCGAAACAATCCGCAGGAGACCACGCTGTACGCCACCAAGGGGATCATGGGGCGGGTCGGCGCGCACATGGCCCATCTGAGCGCGACCGTCATCGTGCTGGGCGGGCTCATCGGCAGCTACTGGGGCTTCCAGGAGTTCGGGGTCTGCCTCGAGGGCCAGACCTATCACATCCCCAAGGGCAACTTCGATCTGCGGATCGACAGGTTTTGGATTGACTACTACGACAACGGCGCGGTGAAGTCCTACAACAGCACGCTAACCGTCCTGGATCAGGGCCGGGAAGCGCTGACGAAGACCATCACGGTCAACGATCCGCTGGTCTACAAGGACATCTGGTTCTACCAGTCCAGCTATGGGGACGCCTGGGACCGGATCGAGATGGCTCGGATCAACGTCAAGGACAAGGAGACGGACAAAGTTCTCGCGACGGTGGACCTCGAGTGGCAGAAGGAGAAGCAGGTGGACAACCTGCCGCTCAAGCTGACGCTGACCGATTTTGTGGCAGACTTCAGCTTCAGCTCAGCCGAGAAGAAGGTCTTCTCGAAATCAGTCCAGCACGACAACCCGGCGGTCCGGCTCGCGATCCTCGAGCGCGACGCACTGCACGCGACGCCCTGGGTCTTCTATCACTATCCCGACCTCTTCGAGATTCAGGGGTCCAAGTATCAGTTCGAGCTGGTCGGCTACCAGCCGAAGAAGTTCACGGGCCTTCAGATCACGAAGGATCCCGGTGTGACCATCGTCTGGATCGGCTCCACCATGATCGTTGTGGGCATCACGCTCTCGTCCTTCATCTACCACCGACGGCTGTGGGCCAAGGTGATTCCCCGGGACGGCGGTGTGACGGTCCACATCGGTGGCAGCACGCACAAGAGCCAGATTGATTTTCAGAAGGAGTTCTCGAAGCTGACTGAGCGGATCCAGACAATGCGGGCATGAAGCGTCGTGCGTGAAGCGTCTCGGGGATCGCTAGGCAAAGCGCGGAGCCGTGACTCCGGCTTCGCGCTTCTCGAACGACGAGAGATGCGAGGGAGGCATCCATGCTGAAGTCGCTGTTCCTCTTCGACATGACTTTCTGGCTGTACCTGGCGGCGCTGGCGCTGTACGTCCTCTATGTCTTCGCCAGGCGCCCGACGATGCAACTGGCGCCGGCCGGCCATCCTGTGTCGGCGGCCGGCGGCGACTCCGGCTGGGCCGCGCAGATCGGGCAGGTGGCCACGATCGTGACGTTCTTCGGCTGGATCGTGAACACCCTGGCGCTGGGCACGCGGGCTTACGAGCGCATGCAGTTGTCCGGCACGTTCGCCCCCTGGTCCAACCAGTTCGAGGCCATGTCCTACGTGGCCTGGGCGGTCATCCTGGGGTACATGCTGCTGGAGTACCGGTACCGCATCAAGGCGATCGGCGCTTTCGTCGTCGGGATCGGGTTCATCGCGATGGGAGCGGCTTCGTTGCTGCCCTATCGCTACCAGACGGCCGAGCCGCTGGTGCCGGCTCTCAACAGCTACTGGATCTATATCCACGTGTCCGTGACCCTGACCAGCTACGCCGCCTTCGCGATGGCCGGGGGCCTGGGGCTCATGTACCTGATCAAGGAACGGGGTGAGAAGAAGGGAAGCCGGTCCCGGGTGCTGGCGGCCTTCCCGGACCTGGAGACAATTGACGAGCTGGGGTACAAGGCGATCATGGTGGGCTTCCCGCTGCTGGCCTTTGGCATCATCCTGGGGGCCATGTGGGCCAACTACGCCTGGGGCGGCTACTGGAGCTGGGATCCGAAGGAGACCTGGTCGCTGATCGTCTGGCTGATCTACGGCGCCTACATCCACGCGCGCATGACGAGGGGGTGGGAAGGGCGTCGCGCCGCGATCTACGCGGTCTTCGGGTTCCTGATGGTGATCTTCTGTTTCTGGGGAGTCAACTTCCTGCTCTCGGGCCTGCACGCGTACGCGTAAAGGGCAGCCAAGAGCTGATAGCGAATAGCTGGTAGCGCATGCACGAAGATCTTCAGCGCTGCCAGCGGTTTGCTGCCCGCTATTCGCTGTCGTCCATATGGCTGAAGAATCTATCACTGGGCAGACGCAGCAGCGGGTCCCATCTGACACGGAGGCGGTGTTGCCGCCCCGGTCGAACCGGCTCGTCATCATCGTGGCCTCGCTGGCGATCGTCGCGCTGGCCTTCTTGGTGGTCTGGCTGCAGAGCTCGAAGTACGAGCCGCTCACGGTAGGGAAGGAGGCGCCCGACTTTGAGTTGCCGGATCTGGACGGCAAGCCGGTCCGGCTGTCGGACTTCCGCGGCAAGGTGGTCTTCCTCAATTTCTGGGCCACCTGGTGCAAGCCTTGCAAGGAAGAGATGCCCTCCATGGAGGTGCTGTACAAGAACTTCGAGAAGGACGGCCTCGTCATCCTGGCCGTCAGCATTGACCGGGTGACCACGAAGAAGGACATCCCGCCGTTCGTCCAGGCCCTGAACCTGAGCTTCCCCATTTTGGTGGACTCGTGGGGACAGACCGACAAGCGGTATAAGTTGATGGGCGTCCCAGAGACCTACATTATTGACCGGCAGGGTGTGCTGCGGGAGAAGGTCATCGGGCCGCGCGACTGGACCCTGCTGAGCAATCTCCAGGTGATCACGCAACTGCTGAAGACCGGCGGCGCGGCGCCGCCGGCCGCCTCCACGACGTGACCTCCTGCTATGCGGGGGAGGAGCTGGATTCGGGCAACCGCAGTGGTCGTGTCGCTCGTCGCCGGCTCATGGCCCATCGCCGGGCGTGATGAGCCCGCCGGAGCGTCCACGCACGGGCCGCGGCCCATGCAGCAGCGGCCGACGGTTCCCCTGGTGGGCTCGCCAGCGCCGCCCTTCCAGCTCCGGGATTTGAGCGGGAAGCCCGTGTCGCTGGCCAGCTATCGGGGCAAGGTGGTCCTGATCAATTTCTGGGCGACTTGGTGCGGGCCCTGCCGCGTAGAGATGCCGGCCATGGAGCTGCTCTACCGGCAGTTCAAGGGCCAGGACTTCGAGATCCTGGCCGTCTCGACCGATGCGCAGGGGACGGTGGTGACGCGGCCGTTCAAAGAGGCGCTGGGGCTGACGTTCCCGATCCTCCACGACTCGGACTTCCGCGTCGGGATCGCGTACGGGGTCCGGACGCTGCCTATGTCGTTCATCGTGGATCGCCGGGGGGTCATCACCCACCGAATTCCCGGCGCCCGAGACTGGCAGGCGGCCGGGACCAAGGAGTCCATCCAGTCCCTGCTGAAGGCGCGCTGAGCATGCCCGAATCCCTGCAACCGATCTCGATGGCCGCCGCCTTCATGGCGGGGCTGCTGTCGTTCGTTTCGCCCTGCGTGTTGCCGCTGGTGCCGTCCTATATCTCCTATATCACTGGCCTCTCGATCGAGCAGCTCGCCGATACCGCGGAGCGGCAACGCTTCCGAAAGGCGATCGTCCTCAACTCGTTGTTGTTCATTGCGGGGTTCTCCGGCGTATTCGTCGCCTTCGGCGCCTCGGCCAGCCTGATCGGCCAGGTGCTGATCACCTACCAGGAGTACCTCCGGAAGATCGGCGGCCTGCTGATCATCGTGTTCGGGCTCTACCTGCTAGGCGTCCTGAACCTTCAGTTCCTGACCACCGAGAAGCGCCTGCAGTTCCGGAGCCGGCCGGCGGGCTACGCCGGCTCCTTCCTCATCGGGGTCGCCTTTGCTGCTGGCTGGACACCTTGCGTGGGCCCGGTCCTCGGCACCATCCTGCTGTACGCCAGCACCACGGACGCCCTGATAGACGGCGTGGCGCTCCTGACCAGCTACTCGCTGGGGCTGGGGCTGCCCCTCTTCGTCGCGGCGCTCGGGGTGGACCGGTTCCTCGCCTACTTCAAGCAGGTGCGCGGCTATCTCTGGGGGGTGTCCACGGTCAGCGGGCTGCTCCTGGTCGTCGCCGGCGTCCTGATCTACGCCAACTCCCTCACCATGGTCACCAGCCTGCTGGAGCGCTACGGAATCGGGTGGTACGTCGGCCAGTGATCCGCCCCGCGTTGGCCCCTCCGGGCACATCTCGCTTCCTTCCGGTCTCCATTTCTGGTAGCGTAGCCGCCTAATGACTCCAGCCCAGACCGTCACGATCGCCGGGGCCGGGCCGGCGGGCCTCACGGCGGCCATCACCCTGGCCAACTCCGGATACCGGGTGGTGGTGCACGAGCAACGGGAAGACGTCGGGATGCGCTTCCACGACGATTTCCAGGGGCTCGAGAACTGGAGCTGCGAGGACAATGTACTGGACTCTCTGCGAGAGATGGGGGTCAAGCCTGACTTCTTCTGCCGCCCGTTCCACAGCGGAGTGATCTACGGGCCACAGACCCAGGCCACGATCAAATCCTCTAACCCGCTCTTCTACCTGGTCCGGCGGGGCCGGAGCCTCGATTCGCTCGACGATTCGCTGAAGAAGCAGGCGCTGAACGCCGGCGTCGAGATCCGGTTCAACAGCCCCGTGGACCACCGGGAAGCCGACATCGTTGCGACGGGCCCCAGGCGGGTCTGGGCCGTCGCCGTCGGGATCATTTTCGACACGAACCTGCCCGATACAGCGGCTGTGCTGCTAGACAACACGCTGGCCCCCAAGGGCTACTCGTACCTGTTGGTTGCCGACGGGCGCGCCACGCTGGCCACCACCCTGTTCGCGCGGTTCGCCCTCGGCAAGCAGTGCCTGGAGCGCACCATCGCGCGCTTCCAGGAAGTCCTCGGCTTAGAGGTCCGCAATCCGAGGAGCTTCGGGGGCTATGCACAATTCTACTTGCCGAGGTCAGCGACCCGGGACGGGCGCCGCTACACGGGCGAGGCGGCTGGGTTCCAGGACTGCCTGTTCGGGTTCGGGATCCGGTACGCCATGATGTCGGGCTACCTGGCCGCGCGGAGCATCATCGAGGGCGTGGATTACAACGCCCTCTGGCGCCGCCGGTTTGGGCACCAGCTTCGCACGTCGGTCGTCAACCGGTTCTGGTACGAGCTAGGCGGGCATGCCGCCTACGAGTTGTTGGTCAGGAGAAGCGGGCGGAAGCACGATCCGATCCGGTTCTGGACGAAGGTCTACAACATGTCGTTCTGCCGCAAGATGCTCTACCCCGTCGCGCTGCTCGTCTCGCGCCTGCGCCGCCGCCAGCTCAAGCTGTAGCGGCGTGAGCGGGCGCCGTCCTGCGGGCCGAGGCTGGCCACGCGGGCGGGAGGAGCCGGCGGCAGGGGATCAGCAGCGGACGCCGAGGCGGCAGAGCGTGACCTGGGGCACGATCCCGTTTCCGTTGGCAGCGGCCCCGTTGGGAAGGGTGCTGACCGGGGCGACGACCGCTCCCGCCCCGGCGTGGAGATGGTCGAGCCTAGCCACTTCGGACGCGCCCTTGCCGTTCGCGCCCGGCTCCGGTCCGGCGGCGACCTCGACGGCCGGCGCCCCAGGCGGGGCCAGTTTCGCCAGCAGCTTCCGTCCCTCTTCCTTGAACTTGCTGCCGGGATAGCGCTCGGCCAGCGCGACCAGCCTCTCCCGCGCCCAATCATCGATCTGCAGCTCGTGGTAGACCTCGGCCAGGTAATACAAGGCTTCGGAGGCCGGCTCCATCTCGGGGTAGACGTTGACCACGTACTCGTACCGGTGAGCGGCGGCGAGCCAGGCTTCCTTCTTCCGATAGAAGTGTCCCACCATCAGGTTCATCTGGGCAAGCAGCTCGTGGCACCGGCGGATCTTGTCCGTAGCTTCCGCGTCGTAGCGGCTCCCGGGGTAGGTCCTCAGGAGCTTCTCGTAGTGCTCGATCGCCTTGTAGACCGGCTCGGGGTCCCGGTCGACTGTCTTGAACATCTTGAAGTGGCTTTCGGCCAGCTTGTACTGGGCGTAAGGGGCCAGGGTGTGGACGCGGTGCAGGTCCAGGAAGTGCTGGTATTCGATGATCGCTTCCGGATACTCTTCCTTGTCGAAGAAGGCTTCGGCCCGCTTCATGATCACGTTCGGGTCGTAGTTCTTCTCGATCGTGTCCCCGATGAAGATTTGCTCGTCGGTGCCGCGCGCGGTCGGCGCGTTCGGGTCGGTCGGCTTGGGCTTGTGGGAGCAGCCGGCGACCACACCCACGAGGAGCGCAGTGCACATCACGAGCCAGCCAAATCGCATGCGACGGTACCCGAGCGGAGTAGAGAATTCTGCTGTGCTGCGCCTCGGCGGGCACAACGCGGCAAAGCTAGCAAATCCCTCCCTGAAAAGCAACCCACATTGACGAGGGGTGGCGGGCGACCTATAATCCCGCCGAAGAGTCAGCGCCCGCCCGCTCCCGTGCAACGGTGGACCCGTGGGGGCTGGCCGACGGGGGCTGGAAGCCGCTAGACCAACGGGTTAACCCCTAAGGGCGCGGTCACCCCTATCGAATCCGGAGGACCGTGGCGCACAGCAGGATCGTCGGGACCGGCTCCTATGTTCCCCCCGGAGCCGTGACCAACGCGGACGTCGCCCGGCTGCTCCACGTGGACGAGGCGGCCGTTCACCGGCTGACCGGCATCCGTGTGCGGCACTGGGCCGGCGCCGACGAGGCCAGCTCCGATCTGGCAGCGCAGGCCGCGCGGCGGGCGCTGGAGGCGGCCGGCGTGGCGCCCTCCGCTGTGGACACGGTGCTGGTCTCCACGACGTCACCGGACACGGTCTTTCCCGCAACGGCCTGCCATCTGCTCCGGCGCCTGGGCACCAAGGGGACCGCCGCCTTCGATCTGGCTGCCTCCTGCTCGGGGTTCCTGTACGGCCTGTCCATGGCGGATGTCCTCATCCGGAGCGGGCAGGCCCGGCGGTGTCTGGTCGTCGCAGCCGAGGTGAAGTCCCGGTATCTGGACTTCGAGGACAAGGCTACCGCCATGCTATTTGGCGACGGAGCCGGCGCCGCGCTGGTCGTCGAGGAACGGGGCAGCGGCCCGGCGGCGCCGGGCCTCCTCGGCGTGCGCCTGTACGCAGACGGGTCGCGGCATCGACTGATCGGGGTCTGGGCGGGCGGCTCGCGGCAACCGGCGAGCGACCGCACCCTGTGGGAACGGCAGCACGCCCTCCGCATGGACGGCCGGCCGCTCTTCCGGATCGCCGTCACCCGCCTGGCTGAGGCGGTCTCGGAGATCCTCAAGGAATTCGGGATCGGAACCGACGAGGTGGCCCAGGTTATCTTCCACCAGGCCAACGGCCGGCTGCTGGCCGCGCTCTGCAAGTGGCTGGCGTTGCCGGCCGAGAAGGTGTATTCCGTGATCGAGGGGCTCGGCAACACCTCCTCGGCGTCGCTCCCGATTGCGCTGGATCACGCGATCCGGGAGGGACGCATCCGGAGCGGGGACCTCGCGCTGCTTGGGACCTTCGGCGGGGGGCTGACCTGGGCGACCGGCCTGCTCCGCTGGTGAGCGGCGGGACGGCGCACCGTTCGCGCAGGAGCGAGGGCAAGGAAGGGAAGGGGGAGCGATGTTCAACTTCATTCCTCGCGAAGTCGCGTTCTTCGAGCTGTTCCGGAGGGCGGCCCACAATATGATCGAGGGCAGCCGCCTGCTCAAGGACATGATGGAGACGTTTCGAGACCCGGTGGAGCAGGCGCGCCAGATCAAGGACATCGAGCACGTGGGCGACGGGATTACTCATGACATCGCCCGCCGGCTCAACCAGACCTTCATCACGCCCATTGATCGGGAGGACATCCACGCGCTGGCCAGCGCGTTGGACGACGTGCTGGACCTCGTCGAGGCCGTGGCCGACCGGTTCGTCGTGTTCAAGATCGCCCAGCCGACCGAGACCGCGATCAAGCTCGCCAACATCCTCTACCAAGCCGCGGAGGCCGTAGGCGCTGGCATAGACCGGCTCGGCAAGCCGCACACAGACATCACCGAGTGCTGCATCCGGGTCAACAGCCTGGAGAACGAAGCGGACCGGATCACGCGGGACGCCATCTCGCGCCTGTTCGAAGAGGAGAAGGATCCGATTGCCGTCATCAAGTGGAAGGAGATCTACGAGAACTTCGAGGACGGCACGGACCGATGCGAGGACGTCGCGAACATCCTCGAGCGCATCGCGCTCAAGCACATCTGAAGACGGTGACGGGTGACGCGTGACGAGTGACGTGCAGGAAAAGCTGGAGACCGGTCGTGCAAGGTTCTGCCTGGCTTCGCCATTTCTGCCCCGTGGTTCCTCCCGCCTCGTTGCTTTGAACCATCGGCCGCTCATCGCGCGTCCCGGGTTCCGTGTCCCGTCTGCCCATGCCTGACCTAACCGGACCACTCCTGTTGGTCGTCGCGCTGGCCCTGCTGTTCGATTTCTCGAACGGGTGGCACGACTGTGCGAACGCGATCGCCACGGTCGTCTCTACGCGCGTCCTGACCCCGCTGATGGCCGTCGTGTTGGCGGGTATCCTGAACGTGGCCGGCGCGTTCATGTCCACGGCCGTCGCGAAGACGGTCGGGGCGGGCATCGTGTATCCTGAGGCCGTCACGCAGGGGGTCGTGGCCTCATCAATGGGCGGGGCGATTCTCTGGAACCTTTTCACCCTGGTGCTCGGCCTGCCGACCAGTTCCTCTCATGCGTTGATCGGAGGGCTCGTGGGGGCGGCGATGGCGCACGGCGGGTGGGCCGTGGTGAAGTTTGCGGGCCTGCGGGCGATTCTCGAGGCGATGATCCTTTCTCCCGTGCTCGGATTTGCCATCGGTCTCGGGGTGATGGTCTTGATCAGTTGGACCTTCTTTCGCGTGCCGCGCGCCGTTGCGACGAGGCTGTTCAGCCGCCTCCAGCTCATCTCGGCTAGCTTCATGGCGTTCAGTCATGGGGCGAATGATGCGCAGAAGGTCATGGGCATCATCACGCTGGCGCTGCTGTCGGCCGGCCAGATCGCGACACCGGAGGTCCCCACCTGGGTCATCGTGTCCTGCGCGATCGCCATGGGGTTGGGCACCGTGGCCGGAGGGTGGAGGATCGTCCGGACGTTGGGCATGCGCATCGTGAAGCTAGAGCCGGTGCACGGCTTTGCGGCCGAGACCGGCGCGGCCGCTGTGCTGCTGGCCACCGCGCACATCGGCCTGCCCGCCAGCACTACGCACACCATCACGTCCTCGGTGATGGGCGTCGGCGCCATCAAGCGGCTGTCCGCGGTTCGCTGGGGAATCACGACCCGCATCATCTACGCGTGGGTGTTCACGCTCCCCGGGGCCGGACTGCTCTCCGCGGCGATTTATGTCTTGCTGGGGAGACTGCTGTGAGAGCCGGTGGACACCTGGGCGGCGCTGGGTAGCCTGACCACGAATCGGCTGCCGGTCGGCTGGTTTCCCTCGACCCAGACGCGCCCGCCGTGCGCCTCGGTGAACTCGCGCGCGATGGCGAGGCCGAGGCCCGTGCCCTCGGCACGGCCGCGCGCGCCCGCGCGGCCGCGGAAAAACGCCTCGAAGATCGCCTCGCG
>CAZTUO010000066.1:11199-12471 GCA_964616355.1 uncultured Nitrospira sp. | reverse complement strand
CTGGGGAAGAAGTACACGCAGGTCGAAAAGCTCGGCGCTGGCGATCTTGCCGCGATCGGCAAGCTCAAGGACACCCAGACCGGCGACACGATCTGCGACGAGCAGCACCCGGTCCTCTACCCGACGGTCCCGCTTCCGAAGCCGGTGCTGTCCTTCGCCCTGGAGCCCAAGAGCAAGGCGGACGTGGAAAAGGTCAGCCTTGGCCTGCACAAGCTGGTCGAGGAGGACCCGACGCTGGAATTTGTCCGCAACGTTGAGACCAAGGAGATGATCCTCAGCGGGATGGGGCAGCTCCACGTGGACGTGACGTTCGAGAAGCTCCGGCGGAAATACGGGGTGGAAGTCACGATCCACACCCCGAAGGTGCCGTACAAGGAGACCATCCGGAAAATGGCGCAGGCGCAGGGCAAGTACAAGAAACAGACAGCCGGGCACGGACAATACGGGGACTGCTGGCTGCAGCTCGATCCGCTCCCCCGCGGGCAGGGCTTTCAGTTCGAGAATAAGATCGTCGGCGGGGCGATCCCGAGAAATTTCATTCCGGCGGTGGAGAAGGGTGTCGTGGAGGCCATGCAGGAAGGGATCCTCGCCGGCTTCCCGGTGGTGGATCTCAAGGTCACGGTCTACGACGGCTCCTACCACACGGTGGATTCATCTGAGCTGTCCTTCAAGATCGCCGCCTCGATGGGATTTAAGAAGGCGATGGAGCAGGCCAGCCCCGTCCTGCTGGAGCCCATCATGAGCGTGGAGGTGACGACGCCGGACGACGTCATCGGGGCGGTGATCGGGGACTTGAACGCGCGGCGGGGCCGCATTCAGGGGGTCACGGCCAAGGGGAGCCTCCAGACGATCAAGGCGCTCGTCCCCTTGGCCGAAGTGCTCAAGTACGCGACGACGCTCAACTCGATCACCGGCGGGCGCGGCACCTACTCGATGGAGTTCGCCACATACGAGGAAGTGCCCCGCGAGCTGGCCGCCCGCGTGATCGAGGAGCACAAGGCCGCCAAACAGACGGTGAGCCAGTGACCATCCCTCGGGCTCTGACCGCCAGGCACCATCCCGGAGGCCCTGGCGGGCCGGCTTAGGTTCGGAGGCCTACTTCTCGCTCGGCTTGAGCACCACATAAAAGGCGCGGTTCTCGCGGAGGACCCGGAGGAGCACCGTCTCGCCCCGCTTCAGGCGCGCGATGGCCTCGGTGAACTCCCGCACCGTGGTCACTTCCTTCCGGTTGACCTCCTTGATCAGGTCGCCCTCGCGGAGCCCCTCGAGCTG
>CAZTUO010000066.1:0-11169 GCA_964616355.1 uncultured Nitrospira sp. | reverse complement strand
TCAGGACGCCGGTGCTCTCCTTGAGCTTGAACTTCTCGGCCAGCTCTGCCGTCAGGTCTTGGACGTCAATGCCGAGCTTGAGGTCCTGCTTGGAGGGCGGTACCGACGCGACCGTCGTCGCCTCCCGCCGCTCGCTCAGGGCCACCGAGAGGACCTGGCGCTTCCCGTCGCGAAGGATCTCGAGCTGCGTCGTGTCCCCGGGGGCCAGGCTGGCGATCAGCCGGGAGAGGCTGTTGGGGGTGTCCACTGGCTTGCCGTCCACCTTCGTGATGATGTCGCCCGGTTTCACCCCGGCGCGGGCGGCCGGGTCGTTCTCGAAGACCTCGTTGACAAGCACGCCCTCGCCTTCCTTGACGCCGAACTTCGTCGCCAACTCGGCGGTCAATGGCTGAATCCCCACGCCGAGCCACCCGCGGACGACCTTGCCCCGTGTCATCAGCTGGTGGATGACCTGCTTGGCCATGTTGGAGGGGATCGCAAACCCGATGCCTTGCGCGAAGTTGATGATGGCCGTATTGATCCCGATCACCTCGCCCCGCATGTTGAAAAGCGGTCCCCCCGAGTTGCCGGGATTGATGGAGGCGTCCGTCTGGATGAAGTGCTCGTAGCGCGACAGGTTCATGTTCTCGCGGCCGATCCCGCTCACGACGCCGAGCGTCACTGTCCGATCAAGCCCGAAGGGATTCCCCACCGCCATGACCCACTGGCCTACCTTCACGGTGCCAGAATCGCCGAAGCTGACGTAGGGGAGCGGGCGGTCCGGCGTGACCTTCAGCACCGCGAGGTCGGTGTCCGGGTCCTTGCCGACCACCTGGGCGACGTACTTGGTCTTGTCCGAGAGACGGACCTCGACCTCGGCGGCATCGCCGACCACATGATTGTTCGTGACGATGTGGCCCTCCGCGTCAATGATCACGCCAGAGCCCGTGCCCGGGGTGTTGGGCATGCGCTCGCGCGGGATTTCCTTCGAAGACCGGCCGGATCCCTGGACGGGCAGTACGTTCACCACGGCGGGCTTGACCCGCTCGGCCAAGTCCGTGATCACGTTCTCGAATTGCTGAAGGAGCTTCAACCCGTCGCTCTCCACCTGGGCCGACGCAGGGCCGGCGCTTGGCAAGACCGAGAACGGAAGCGGGCAGACGACCGACAGAGCGACCCAACAACCAATCACCGTGGTGCGACTCCGGAACTTCATAGGACCTCCGGGTTACAAGCGGCCTTGGACGAGCGAGGGCTGACGCGACAGGAGTGCCATCAGGCTGTCGCGCTTTGCCGAGCCAGGAATCGGGAGACGGCCTGCTTGAGATCGTCGCGAGCGCCGAGCAGGACAACGGCGTCTCCGGCCCGGAATCGCAGGTGCTCGAAGGAGAGCAGCAACGTCGGGCCACGAAATAGGGCGACGAGACGCACGCCGGCCGGGAGGCCCAGGTCTCGCACGGACTGGCCGATGGCCGCCGATCCCCGAGGCACGACGAGGCGCTCCACGAGCACGGACTGGACCGTGAGGTCCCGCTGCAAGGCCAACAATTCCTCCCGTAACGCTTCCCGCTCCAGCTCGCTGATGACCCCCTCGGTCCGGTCCAGGTCGCGCCTGAGCAGGCGGATGCGCCGGGTGCAATCGGCGAGCCGCTGCTCAACGGCGGCGCGGGCCGGCCCAGCGAGGCGGTCGGCCACTTGGTCCTCCGACAGGATCGTGCAGAGATGCTGGCCAAGTTCCCGATGGGCCGAGGCGATCTGGTCGCCGAGCGAAGCGGCGTTCCACTGCAGGTTCAGGATTTGGACCTTCCGGGTGACACGCTCGGCGATCGCGAGCACGATCTCCCGAATCCCGTCGAGGGTGATGATGAGATCCTTGCGGATGCGGTGGAGAAATTCGGCCGTCATGGATGAGGACTAATCGCGGATATCATGTCGGATAAGGGGCATTATGTCAACTCGCTGACGACTACCGGGGCTTGTCTTTCCCCGCGCCTCTGCTCTTGTGTAGCCCGAGCGGAACCAAAAAGCAACTCCCCTCTCCTTATCCCCAGCCGTCAAAGGCTCGGCCGGCCGACCTTGGGCTCGGTTCCGTGCCAGAGCCTGAGGATATTGTCCTTGTGCCGCACCGCGATGAGCCCGGACAGCAGCAACGAGAAGAGCAGGAAGCTCCACGTCCCGTGAAGAAGGAGGCCGAGGACCGGCAGCGCAGCAAAGGCCGCCAGCGCCCCTCCAGAGGAATAGCGCCAGAATCCGACCGACACCAGCCAGACCAGGAGCACCCCCAAACCCACCGGTGGGGCGACCCCCCACACCGCGCCCATGGCCGTGGCTACTCCCTTTCCCCCCCGAAAGCCTAGGAATACGGGGAACAGGTGGCCGAGGACCGGCGCCAGAGCCGCGGCCAACAGCCAGCCCTCGTGCTCTAACAGGGCCGCCGCGGTCGCAGCGACGATCCAGCCTTTGCCCATGTCGCCGATCAGCGTCAGCGCACCAGCCATCTTCCCGCAGACCCGTAAGACGTTCGTAAACCCGATGTTGCGGCTGCCGGCAGTTCGTGGATCGGGTTTACCTAGGCCTTTGGCGACGAGCACGCCGAACGGCACGGACCCCAGCAGGTAGCCCCCGACCACCAGCAGCGCTGGAATCCACTGGTTCAGCATGACAGGATTGGGAGCCGTGCGTCGTCCATCCCACGGCGGCTTAGAGCCCTTTGCTCCCCACCTGCCGCCAGAAGCTCACAAGATAGCGGCCCCCGGATACGAGGCCCAGAGCCAGGGCGGTGTAGAGCAGGATCGTGCCGATGAGGTGGAGGTTCCAGGCTTCCGGAACGATCCCATCCTCGAGGAGCAGCAGGACGATGGCGACCACCTGGGCCACCATCTTGTACTTCCCGATCGTCTCGGCCGAGAGGACGAACCCTTCGGCGGCGGCGATCGCGCGGACCCCGGTGACCGCCACCTCCCGTGCGATGATCAGAATGGCGACGACTGCGTGGACGCGTTGGAACTGGACCAGCAGGATGAGTCCAGACAGCACCAGCAGCTTGTCCGCGATCGGGTCCAGCAGCCGCCCGAGCTTCGTCACCTCGGACCGACGCCGCGCCAGGTACCCGTCCAGCAGGTCGGTCACGGCTGCGACCGTGAAGACGACGGCGGCGGCGATGGCCCGCTCCGGCGTCGGGCTCAAGAACAGCAGGACGAAGACCGGGATGAGCAAGATACGTCCGAACGTGAGCAGGTTCGGCAGGTTGAGATTGGCCCGTCCCGCACGGGTTCCGGCCGCCCGAATGGCCTGCGATTCCTTATAGGCTTCTGTAACCCGCATGCGTTTGGTCCGCTCCTCGCCCTCAGCAGAGGGGCTTCCGGCCGCCTCAGACCACGCCGCTCTTTAAGAGGTCGTGTAGGTGCAGGACCCCAATGATCCGGCGGGGGGGATCCGTCACGACCAGGGAGGTGATCGCATGTTGCTCCATCAGGGACAGGGCCTTGGTGGCCAACTCGTCCGGCCCGATCGTCTTGGGCCGCTTGCTCCCAAGGTCCCCGGCGACGGACCGGGCGAGGTCTTGCCCCTTCTCGAGGAACCGCCGCAGGTCTCCATCGGTGATGACGCCGACCAGCTCGCCGGCCTGGTCCACGACCGTCGTCATCCCGAGCTTCTTAGAGGTCATCTCGAGGATCGCCTCCTGCGCCGGGGCGTCCTGCCGGACACGGGGAACAGCCGCTCCCTGGTGCATGAGGTCCCGGACCTTGAGCAGCAGGCGCCGGCCGAGGACGCCGCCCGGATGAAACTGCGCGAAGTCCTCCTCCTTCAAGCCGCGCTCCTGCAAGAGCGCGATCGCCAGCGCGTCCCCCATCGCCAGGGTCGCAGTCGTGCTCGCCGTCGGGGCCAAGCCCAGCGGGCAGGCCTCCTCCGCCACGGAGACGTCCAGGACGACGTCGCTGTTCTTCGCCAGCGTGGAGCCGGTCCGGCCGGTCAACGCGATAACCGGAACACTCAGCCGCTTCACGAACGGGAGCAGCGTGAGCAGCTCCTCGGTCTCGCCGCTGTTGGAGATCGCAATGAACACGTCCCGGCGCGCCAGCATGCCGAGGTCCCCGTGGACACCCTCCGCCGGATGGAGGAAAAATGCCGGTGTCCCGGTACTGGCGAGCGTGGCCGCGATCTTCTGGCCGATCAGGCCGGACTTCCCCATCCCGGAGACAACGACCTTGCCCGCACAGCCGTAGAGGATCTGGACCGCCTGGTCGAATCGGTGGTCGAGACGCGCGATGAGGTCGCGGACCGCCCGAGCTTCGATCTCCAGCACCCGCCTGCCGTGCTCAATGCTCATGTCAATCCGTCGGCGCCCTTCTCCGCGGCCGCGCAGATCCGTTGCACGCGCTCGAGGAGCGGCTTGAGCTGGTGGAGCGGGACCATGGTGGGGCCGTCCGACAGAGCCGCATCCGGGTTCGGGTGGACCTCCATGAAGAACCCGTCGCAGCCCGCCGCCGCGGCGGCGCAGGCCAGCGGCGCGACGAACTCGCGCTGTCCGGAGGAATGCGTCCCCCCTCCTCCCGGAAGCTGGACGCTGTGCGTGGCGTCGAACACCACGGGATATCCAAAGCGCCGCATGATCGGCAGCGCGCGCATGTCCACAACCAAATTGTTATACCCGAACGAGGCCCCCCGCTCGGTGAGGAGCAGGCGACGGGTCCCGGCCTCTTCCAGCTTCTGGACCACGTTACCCATGTCCCAAGGCGAGAGGAACTGTCCCTTCTTGACGTTGACCACGCGACCGGTCTTGGCGGCGGCCACCAGCAGGTCCGTCTGTCGGCAGAGGAAGGCCGGGATCTGGAGCACGTCCACGACCTCGCCGGCCCAGCTCGCCTCCGCGACGCTGTGCACGTCCGTCAGCACGGGGACCCCGACCCGTTCGCGGATCTTTCGCAGCACCGCCAGCCCCGCCTCCAGCCCGGGGCCTCGGAACGAACGAATCGAAGAACGGTTCGCCTTGTCATAGGACGACTTAAAGATGTACGGGATGCCGAGGGCCGCCGCGATCTCCGCGATGCGCTCGGCGGTCTCCAGCGCGAGCGCCTCGCTCTCGATCACGCAGGGGCCGGCGATGAGGAAATGCCGCTGCGTGCCCCCAACCTTGAAGGGGCCGATGTCCACCTCGTAGGGCACGGTGCTTCTTCGAATATCGCTCATCGTTGCCTCGCTCATCCCCCGCACTTGCGGCGCAGGGCCGCGCCGACGAACTCCCGGAACAATGGATGCGGCCGGTGCGGCCGCGACGTGAACTCCGGATGGAACTGGGTCGCGACGAACCAGGGGTGGTCGCGCAGCTCGATGATCTCGACGAGTTGGCCGTCCGGCGAGAGACCGCTCGCCACCAACCCGTGCTCGCTCAGCCGGTCGCGGTAGGCGTTGTTGAACTCGTAGCGGTGCCGGTGGCGCTCCCGCACTTCCAGCACCCCATAGGCCTTGTGGGCCAGGCTACCCTCCAGGATGCGGCAGGGATAGGCCCCTAGCCGCATCGTGCCGCCCTTGTCGCTCACGCCCCGCTGCTCCGCCATGAGATGGATCACGGGGTGCGGCGTGTCCGGATCGAACTCCGCACTGTTCGCGCCTGCGAGGCCGGCGACGTGGCGGGCCAGCTCGACCACGGCGAGCTGCATGCCCAGACACAGGCCGAAGAACGGGATCCGGTGCTCCCGCGCGTACCGGATCGTCTCGATCTTGCCCTCGATCCCACGATTACCGAACCCGCCCGGGATCAGGATCCCGTCCGCGTCCTTGAGGAGCCGCTCCGTTCCCTGCCGCTCGATGTCCGAGGCTTCGATCCATTGCACCTGCACGCGGGTCTCATGCTCGATGCCCCCGTGCACCAGCGCTTCGGTCAGGCTCTTGTACGACTCCTTCAAGCCGACGTACTTCCCGACGAGGGCGATCGAGACCTCGTGCTTCGGGTACTTGATCTTCTGGACCATCGCGTCCCACTCTCGCAGGTTGGGCGGGCCAGGCTCAAGCTTGAGCAATCGGACGATCAGCTCGTCCAGCCCCTCCTTGCGGAACACGATGGGGACCTCGTAGACCGTCTCGACGTCCTTGGCCGTGATCACCGCATCCTTCTCCAGGTTGCAGAAGAGCGCGATCTTCGCCTTGAGGTCCGGCGGGAGGTACCGGTCCGTGCGGCAGAGGAGGATGTTAGGCTGGATACCGATCTCGCGGAGCTTGTTGACGGAATGCTGGGTGGGTTTCGTCTTCAGCTCTCCGGCCGCGCCGATGTAAGGCACGAGCGTCAGGTGCACGTAGAGGACGTTCTCGCGGCCCACGTCGTAGGGCATCTGGCGGATCGCCTCCAGGAACGGCAGGCTCTCGATGTCCCCGACCGTGCCGCCGATCTCGATGATGGCGACGTCCGTGCCCTTCGCGACCTCCAGGATCGTACGCTTGATCTCGTCGGTGATGTGAGGCACCACTTGGACGGTGCCACCTAGGTAATCCCCACGCCGTTCCTTCTGGATGACGGTGTGGTAGATCCGGCCAGTGGTGTAATTATTGTGGCGGCTTAGCGTGAGCGACGTGTATCGCTCGTAGTGACCGAGGTCGAGGTCCGTCTCGGCCCCGTCGTCCGTGACGTACACTTCTCCGTGCTGGTAGGGATTCATCGTGCCGGGGTCCACGTTGATGTAGGGATCGAGCTTGAGGAACGTGATCTTGAGCCCGCGGCTTTCCAGCAGGTTGCCGATGGAGGCGGAGGCGAGTCCTTTCCCCAGAGAGGAGACCACGCCGCCGGTCACGAAGATGTACTTGCTCATCCCTGTCCTCCCCTGGGCGCCGGGCGCACGGTCCCTCAGGCGGGCACGAGCCGCTGCAGCGCAGCCTCAGCTCGCGCGAGATCCTCCGGGGTGTCCACCCGGAGGGACGGGTGGACGGTCTCCCACACCCGGATCGGAATCCCGTGTTCCAGCGCGCGAAGCTGCTCGAGCTGCTCGGCCTCCTCGAGCACGCCAGTCGGCAGGGAGGCGAAGCGCGCCAGCGTCTCGCGAGTATAACTGTAAAGGCCGAGGTGACCGTAATGCAACCCGGCGACGGCGCGCCCCTGCCGATCGCGGATGTGCGGGATCGGCGCGCGCGAAAAATAGAGCGCCTCCCCGTTCGCATCCGTCACGACCTTCACGATCGCCGGGTTCTCCAACGCGGCGGGATCATCCAGCCGGCGTCTGAGCGTCCCCATGCCCGCCCCGCTCGCCAGGAAGGGCACCACGAGGTCACTGAGGAGATCCGGGTGCAGGAAGATCTCGTCCCCCTGGACGTTGACGAAGACGTGTCCCGGAAGCTGGTGCGCGACCGCCGCGACGCGGTCCGACCCCGTTCGATAGGGCTCCGGGGTCAACACGGCCCATCCGCCGAACCCGACCACGGCGTCGCGGATGCGGGCGTCGTCCGTCGCGACCAGCACGGCGTCCACCCCTCGTGAGCCGCGCACCCGCTCGTAGACGTGCTGGATCAGCGGTTTCCCGAGCAGGCGGGCGAGGGGTTTGCCGGGAAACCGCGACGAGCCGTAGCGGGCTGGGATCACCACGGTCACGGACGGCCCGCGTTCAGGCATGGGCGAGGGCCTCCGCGAGCTGCGGCCCGGTGACGGTCGCGGTGCCGACGAGCCCGACCACGATCCCGGCCGCCTGGTTCGCAAGCAGGGCGGCGTCCCGCAGGCTCGCGCCGGTCGCGAGCGCGAGCGCCAGTGTCCCCACGACCGTGTCGCCGGCACCGGTCACGTCGTAGACCTGCCGGGCCCTGGTCGGGATGTGCCAGCTCGATCCGTCGGCTTCGAACAGGCTCATCCCCTTCTCCCCGCGCGTCACGAGCACGCACTGGCAGCCCAGGCGCTGCCGGATCACTTCGCCCGCTTCGGCCACCGCCCGGTCGTCCTCGGCCTGGGCCAGGCCGGCCGCCCGGGCAGCCTCCAGGTGGTTCGGGGTCACCACGGTCACGCCCTTGTAATAGGAGAAGTGCTCGACCTTGGGGTCCACCACGAGCGGGATGCGGCGCAGCGCGGCCTGGCGGGTCAGCTCCGCCATCAGCGGCCCGGTGATGACCCCCTTCGCATAGTCCGAGACGACCAGACAGGCGATTTCCTGCAGCCGGGACTCGACGTACCGGAGGACGCGTTGCTGGAGGCGCGGGGGAATCTCAGCGATGCGCTCGACGTCGTAGCGGACGACCTGCTGGTGGTGCGCGATCACGCGGGTCTTCCGCGTGGTCGGCCGATCCGGATCGATGATCACGCCGCCCCGGCCGCCGGCACCGACCGGCCGCCGGCGCCCCAGTTCCTTGAGCAACAGCCGCCCACTCTCGTCCGCCCCGACCACCCCGCAGAGGTCGGCTTGTCCGCCGAGGGCCAGGATGTTGTTGTACACGTTCGCGGCGCCGCCGAGCTGGAGCGACTCGGAGTGGACGTGCACGACCGGCACGGGCGCTTCCGGTGAGATCCGGTTCACCTTGCCCCAGATGTAATGGTCCAGGATCAGGTCCCCAACGACCAGGATGCGGGCCTGGGGGAAGCGCGCGATGTGCTGCTGCAGCGCCCGCACTCGGGCCGGCGGCAAGGGGTGTGCGTCAGCCGCCGGGCCGCGCGACGCCGTTGCGCGCGCGCGCCCTAGTGGATCGCCTTGCCGATTCGCTCCCATCGAACCCACTCGTACCATTTGCCCTGGCCGCTCCAGGACCAATAGATGCGGAACGCGTTGCCCCGGATCTTGTCGGCGCTCACGAAGCCCCAGAACCGGCTGTCGAGGCTCTGGTCGCGGTTGTCCCCCATGACGAAGTAGGCTCCCTCCGGCACCGTCACGGGTCCGAAGTTATCCCGGGGGTTGATCGCGCCGTCAATGACGCCCGGGTCCACGCGCTGGGTGAATGCCCGGTCATCGTATGGCTGGCCGTTGATGTAGACCGTCTTGTTCACGATCTGAATCCGATCGCCCGGGAGCCCGACGATCCGCTTGATGAAGTCCTTGTCCTCGTCCTCCGGATACCGGAAGACGATGATGTCGCCCCGCCGGGGTTTGCCGAACTCGATCAGGGTCTTCGAGGCGTAGCAGGTGACCGGCGGGAAGGCCAGCTTGACCTTGCAATCGGTCGGCCACTGGAGCCCGTACGAGAGCTTGCTGACCAGGATGTGGTCCCCGATCAGGAGCGTGGGAATCATCGAGCCGGAGGGGATCTTGAACGCCTGGACGACGAACACCCGGATCGCGAAGGCCAGCAGCATCGCCACGATGATGGCCTCCGCGTATTCGCGGACGATCGACTTGCGCGCCGGCTGCGCGGGCGCGGGCTCCGCCGCGGTCTCCGGGAGGCTCAAGGGCTCGGCCACGCCCGACGGCGAGAGCGGCTCGGCCGGGGCGCCCTGCGTCTCTTCGACGCTCCGCGGAGTCCGGTCCATGGTCACTCCCCCGTCACCTTCAGCAGAGCCAGGAAGGCCTCCTGGGGCACCTCGACCCGTCCCACCTGCTTCATGCGCTTCTTCCCTTCTTTCTGTTTTTCCCACAGCTTCCGCTTCCTCGTGATGTCGCCGCCGTAGCACTTGGCGGTGACGTTCTTCTTGAGCGCCCCGATCGTCTCGCGAGCGATGACCCTGTGCCCGATCGCGGCCTGGATCGCCACCTCGAACATCTGCCTGGGGATCAGCTCCTTCATTTTCTCAGCGAGCTGGCGCCCCCGGACCTGGGCCTTGTCCCGGTGGGTGATGAACGAGAGCGCGTCCACCGTCTCGCCATTCAGCAGCAGATCCACCTTGACCAGGTCGGATTCCCGGTAACCGATCAGCTCGTAGTCCAGCGACGCGTAGCCCTGCGTGCGGGACTTGAGCTTGTCGTAGAAATCGAGGATGACCTCGTTCAGCGGCAGCTCGTAGGTCAGGAGGACCCGGGTCGGGTCGAGGTACTGGAGGCCCTTCTGCACGCCCCGCCGGTCCTGGCAGAGCTGCAGGATCCCGCCCACGTACCGTTCCGGCGTGATGATCGTCGCCCGGATGAAAGGCTCCTCGAACCGCTCGATCATGTTTGGCGGCGGGAGCTTCGCTGGGTTGTCGATGGTGCGCACTTCGCCGGCGGTCGTGACCACTCGGTAGACGACGGTCGGCGCTGTCGTGATCAGGGTCAGCCCATACTCCCGCTCCAGCCGCTCCTGGATGATCTCCATGTGCAGCAATCCCAGGAACCCGCAGCGGAACCCGAACCCCAGGGCGAGCGAGGTCTCCGGCTCGTACACGAACGAGGAGTCGTTCAAGCGCAGCTTCTGGAGGGCTTCGCGCAGGTCCTCGAAGCGGGTGGTGTCGGTCGAATAGAGGCCGCAGAAGACGAGCGGTTTGGCTTCCTTGTAGCCCGGAAACGGCTGGTCCGTTGGCCGGGCCGCGTCGGTGATCGTGTCACCGATCTTGGTGTCCGCGACCTCCTTCATGCCGGCGCAGAGGTAGCCGACCTCGCCGGCGCCGAGGCGCTCGGTCTTCGTCCGCTTGGGCGTGAACTGGCCGACCTCGCTCACCTCGAAGACCCGCTGGCTGGACATGACCAGGATCTTCATCCCCGGCCGGACGACCCCGTCAATGACCCGGATCAGCACGACGACGCCCTGGTAGTTGTCGAACCAGGAGTCGAAGACCAGCGCCTTGAGCGGTTTCTCCGGATCGCCCGCCGGCGGCGGGATCCGCGCGATCACCGCCTCCAAAACCTCCACGATCCCGCGGCCTTCCTTGGCGCTGACGAGCAGCGCGTCCGTGATGTCGAGGCCCAGGACCTCCTGGATCTGATGCTTGACGCCCTCGACGTCGGCGCTGGGAAGATCGATCTTGTTGATCACGGGGATGATGACGAGGTTGTTCGCGATCGCCAGGTAGGCGTTCGCGATGGTCTGCGCCTCCACGCCCTGGCTCGCGTCCACGAGCAGGAGCGCCCCTTCGCAGGCGGCCAGGCTCCGTGACACCTCATAGGTGAAGTCCACGTGACCGGGCGTATCGATCAGATGGAGGGCGTAGGTCCGCCCGTCCCTCGCCTGATACCGGATCGCGACCGCATGGGCCTTGATCGTGATCCCACGCTCACGCTCCAGGTCCATGGCGTCGAGGATTTGTTCGCGGAACTCCCGGGCCGTGATGGCACCGGTGACTTCGAGAAACCGGTCAGCGAGGGTGGATTTCCCGTGATC
>CAZTUO010000065.1:6838-12489 GCA_964616355.1 uncultured Nitrospira sp. | reverse complement strand
GTCCCGCCGTCGGCCAGTTCGAACCGGCCGGCTTTCGTCATGACCGCCCCCGTGAACGCTCCCTTCTCGTGGCCGAAGAGTTCGCTCTCGAGCAGGTTCTCCGGCAGCGCGCCGCAGTTGACGGTGATGAACGGCCCCCCGGACCGGGTGCTCTTATGGTGGATCGCGCGGGCCACCAGCTCCTTGCCGGTGCCGCTCTCGCCGACGATGAGCACGGTGACGTGGCTGTCCGCTACCATCTCCACGAGGTTCAGCACCTGCTGCATCGGCTCGCTGTCGCCGACCATCTCGTCAAAGCGGGCCCGCGTCGCCAACCGGTCTCGCAGGTGCCGGTTCTCCAGCGCCAGGAAATGGCGCTCCAGCGCCTTCTCCACGATCACGGGAAAGCGCACCCGGTCGATGGGCTTGCAGAGGTAGTCGTAGGCGCCGAGCCGCATCGCCTCGACGGCCGACTCGACGGAACCGTACGCGGTCATGACGACCACTTCGGTTTCGGGATGAGCCGCCTTCACGTGGCGGAGCAACTCCAGGCCGCCCATGCCGGGCATCTTGAGGTCCGTGATGACCATGTCCACGCGGGTCTCTTCCATGAGCCGGACGGCTTCTTCGCCGGTGCCCACCGCCCGCGCCTCATACCCCATCTTCTCCAGCATGGTCACCAGCGCGCTGCGGATATTGACCTCGTCCTCAACGACCAGCAGGGTCGCCCGGGGCGTCATGGGTTCACCGCTTCAACGGGAGCCGCTACGCAGGCCGGCAGCCGCACCACCACCGTGGTGCCGGCTCCCGGTTGGCTCTCCACCTCGATGGTGCCGCCGTGATCGTGGACGATCCGATAGGCGATCGCGAGGCCCAGGCCGGTCCCGGTCGCCTTGGTGGTATAGAACGGTTCGAAGAGCCGGGCCAGCTCTTCCGGCTTGATGCCCACCCCCGTATCCCGTACCACGATCTCGACCCAGTCCCGGCCACCGGCCGGCCGGCCCCTCACGGTGATCGTGCAGGTGCCGCCGTGTGGCATCGCGTGCAGCGCGTTCACCACGATGTTGACCAGGACTTGGCTAATTTGCGTGTCATCCCCCAGCACCGCGGCCGGATCGCCACCCGGCGCAATCTGCAGCTCGACGCCGTGTTCCTTCGCCTCGTACTGGAGCAGCGACGCCACGTGCGCCACCAGGGCCCGCACGTCCACCCGTTCGAGCCGAATCGTCCCGGGCCTGGCAAACTTGAGAAAATTATCCAGGATCCCGGTCAGGCGGCGGGTCTCCGCGCTGAGCACGTCCAGGTAGGCCGAGGTCCGCGGCGACAACTGGCCCTGGCTGGCCAGTTCCTCCTCAAGCAGGTGGAGATTCAGATCCAGCGCGCTCAACGGATTCCGGAGTTCGTGCGCGACTCCGGCAGAGAGCGTGTGCAGGGCGGCGAGCTTTTCCGCCACCCGAACGCGCCGCTCCAGCGCCAACCAGTCCGTCACATCTTGCGCCTGCAGAATCACGCCGGTGGGGGTCCCCTGGTCGCCCGTCAATTCGACGCTGCTCACCCGAATCATGCGCGGCACCCCGTTCGTTCCCTCGTAGGGCAGGTCCTGGTGCTGGACATGGTGGTGCCCGCGGAGGGCGGCCTCCAGGACCGTGCGAATCGCATCCCCTTCCGGGAAGGCCTCCTCGTACGTGTGGCCCAGGAGTCTGTCCGCTGGCCGCCCCACGATCCCCTCGGCCGTGGGATTGACGGCGGTGATGAGCCCGTGCTGGTTGACGGTGAGGATCCCCGTCGGAATCCGCTCCAGAATGTTCCGGGCCAGTCCCTTGACCTCTTCGAGTGTGCGCCGCGTGTTGCCGTAATGAAGGAAAGTGATGACCGCGGCGATGCCGACGGCGCTCACCAAGAACAACAGGATAGCGATCGCGATGAGGTCGCGCCGGGACTGCCAGAGGGCCGGGAAGAGTCCGGTCGGGATGGCTTTGCCTTCCGTCAGCCCGTGGACCACGAACTTCTCGTGCTCGAGGCTGAACAGCAGCAGCACGGACACGGCGACCGCGAGGATCACCAGCACCGACGCGATCAGCCGCACCGGGACCAGTTGACACCACGTCGGTTCGGGGACTGGGCGGAACATCGGTCGAATCGGCCCTCCTTGGCGCGGGGCCCACCCGGCTCATCATACACCGGCGTGCCCGGAAAAACACGGTGCCGCACGGACGCCGCACCGACAGGTTCGCCGGCTGTCCCGGACGTGTTAGCCCTCCGTCGGGCGCGACCTTTCAAGCGCGCGCCGCCGGGTCTCCAGCGCCAGCCGGCACTCGCGACAGAGGTTCCGGAAGCTGAGGTCATCGAAGAACAGCTCCGGCGCGCGCCGCCCGCAGCGGTCGCAGCAGCGGAGCCCATTCCCCTCGTCTGTTGATCTCTTCCTCATGCGCGTGGCCCTTTCCTTGCCCCCGGGTTTCACCCTCACCCCGACCCGCCATCGGACAGCCACCCCAGGGCCTCGTCGAACCGCTCGGCCTTGATCAAGATCGCGGCCACCTGGCGCCGGAGCAGGGCCTCGTACCGCCGCATGTGCGCCGCACGAACGGATAGGCGGCGCTGGATGATCCGGTGCTCCGATCCGCCGAGATCGGCTTCGCACAGTTGGGCCATGAGGAGCCGTGAGACGGTTCGGCACACCCGCAGGCCCGCCTGAAGCGTCTCCACCGCCTGGTCTGTCGCCTCGGCCTCCTGGTAGATCTCGGCCGCCAGGAGGTACCCCGGCAACCAGAGGGGATTCCGCCGCGACGCCGAGACCAGCGCTAGCACGGCCTCCGGGATCCGGCCCTGTTCCATTTGGTCAAGCACGACGGCCTTCTCCACATCCGCCCTGACGTCCTCTTGATCGAGCGTCAGCCCATCCAGGATGTCCCAGAGCCGGCGGACGCGCCGGGCCAGGTCGTCTCCCCGCGTATCGGCGATCATGAACGCCATTGATGAGCTCGCCTGCTCCCGTAGCCCCCCTCACCCGCAGCAAGGCTACCCCAGCAATTCTGATGCCGCTCCCTTTCCCGCAACGCCTTTCGTCGCAACGCCGGCGAGTCCGCGCCAGAGGACGCTCACGCAGGCTGACGGCTCCGCAAAGATTGCAGGCTCGCGCCGAACAGGTGTTGCGGCGAGCCCCACAGCCGCTGGTATCCGGGGGCTGCCGCCGGTCCGGGCTCCGCCGCGCACCGGTGCTAACCAGGCAGGGATGAGCGTCTCGGGGAGCTGTTGGAAGCCCGGCCAGAGCTTCCAGCCGACCGGCACAGCCTTTGCTTGAAGCAGACGGGTGATGCCCGTTTGCCCCTGGAGGTTCCCCCGTGATCGGCGAAGCGGACCAGCCCAATGCCTTGCCGAGAGTCTATAAGCTGCAGGGCACCCTGGTCTCCCTCGACCTTGTTCACAAGCTGGTCGCCATTCAGCCGTCCGGCCATCGCCGCAAGCGAACCCGTCAATTCAGTCTCACCGCCGACACTGAGATTCTGGCCGGCGGGGAACGTCTCACCATCTCCGACCTCCTCATCGGGGATTGGGTCCACGCCCAGTTCATCGAGCAAAAGGGCGGCGCGATCCTGCGGGCCCTCCATCTCCCTCGGCAGGGTGGTCCCGTGCCTCCTGCCGCCCGCGGCTCGCACGGACCCTCCGACCAGCTCCCCGCACCTGATCACCACGGAGGGCTCCCATGACTTGCCAGCGGTGCGGAGGATTGATGGTGCTCGAACGGGACGTCTGGTGCGAGCCCGCCTTTCATCCCGCTCGGCTTCACTGGTGGCGATGCCTGATTTGCGGCAACCGCGTGCTCGTGGGCCCGAACTCGGACAAACCCGCCGAGTCTCCCGAACGACGAAGCGGGAGCGCACCCCGCCGCGAGACACCTCGCTAGCCCAGGGTAGAAGGCACCTCCCGGCGGCGGAAAGCCCCGGCGCGCTACCACGGTTCCCGGCACGAACACCGCCACAGGCGGATCGGGTTCGGCCTGTGCCTCTTCCGGCGCCGCCCGCCCGCAACGCGATGGACCAACCGGCAGGACCAGGCGAGGGCCATGGGGTCATCAGGGCGCAGGGCCAGAATCTCCCGGCACAGCCGGAGCGCCTTCGCATATCGGTGGTTCGCGATGAGTAGGAAGAGCAGGTAATAGCGAATCTCGATGCTGGCGGTCCGGCGCTCGATCAGCCAGCGCAGTTCCCGTTCCTTCTCATCGAGCCAAGCCTGGTACTGCTCGTGTGGATCCATGGCCCGGACGCTCCTGGCTGGTCCGGCAAAACGGGGGACGGCGACGGGGGCGGCTCGTGATCGTTCCCGCCATGGCGGCTGCACGACGGACAGACGAGCAACTGGATCGCCGCGTCGAACCAGAGCCGCGGCGAGAGCCGGCCGCACCATTCGCACGGGCGATCCGGCGGCTCTAATAAGACCTCGGCGTCCTCACCCATCGGACCCTCCTTCGTCCGGAGCGGCAAGGCGCCGCTTGCGCGTCCCAAGCCCAATGCCGAGCCTCACGCCTCCCGCCGATGCGGGGGAATCCAGGAGAGGGGCACAGCCGACGCAAAACAGACGCTCGCTCTTCTTATCCCACACTGCCATGGTCACCGGTTTCCCACAGCTCGCGCAGACAATCGGCTTCACCGCTCCAGCGCCCTCCTTCCGCACCTCCACTCCGGCCCTTGGCGAGCACAGAAAAGCAAGAGTCGTGCTTGCCGCGACTCAGAGGGAGCGGAGCCAACGAATCAATACGTTACGCGACGCGCCCGTGAGGGAACGGACAGGACGGCGGATGTCCCGCAGCCGGCACCCGCAAGAATTGCAGCCGGGGGAATAAGTGGAGCCTGGAGGCGTCTTCAGCCTGTTGGGAGCAGCTCGGTGGGTGATCTTGAGCAGCCAGGCCCCGCCCCGGGCGCTGGGAGCCCGGGCTCCTCAGGAGCAGGGAACGGCGTGGTCCCGGCTCATCGTGGAAGGCGCGGCTCGACTCGGGTTACGGCCGCGCCAGCAGTCGTCTGATGGCCGCCTTCAGCTCGCCGACCCGCACGGGCTTGTCGAAGTAGGCGGTGACACCAGCTTGCAGCGCGGCCGACTTGGTCGTCGCATCGCCGAAGGCGGTCATCAGAATGATCGGGCAGGTTGGGGCGAGCACCCTCAGCCGGTGCACATAGTCGAGGCCGCCGGCCGGCATCCGCAGATCCGTGATGATCAGGTCGGGGGGGGAATCCGCAAGACGTTGCAGCGCCGCATGTCCGTCGGCCGCCTCCACGATCCGGCACCCCATGTCCCACAGCTCGTCGCAGAGCAGGCTGCGCATCGCCTGGTCGTCCTCCACGAGCAGGATCACGGCCGGCTTGGATTGCGTTCCAGCTTGCCCTGACACGTTCACCGAAGTGCTCACCGCGACAGTCTCCTTCGATGCACCGAGTCGTCGGATCAACCTCGCGCTACTGTGCTGTGAGCAAATCACATGCCCGCTGCATTGAGGGGGCACGGAGAATTGCCTTTCATTATCAGCAGGTTCCGACTGGTCGCCATCGCCGACACCGGTCGGCTCTCTCCGGACTGGCGAGAAAGACCCCACTGGCTACCCAGCCCTGGCGCAAGATGCTACAGTCGGATGGCGAACAGTCGGTCGCGACTAGCTAGCGGCTCGAAGCTACCGGCTGTTC
>CAZTUO010000065.1:0-6806 GCA_964616355.1 uncultured Nitrospira sp. | reverse complement strand
TACTCGCTGATTCGTTCCGCGCCCGCCGGAAGCGTGATGGTGAACGTCGTGCCGCGCCCCGGTTCGCTGTCCACCGCTATGGTTCCGCCGTGCTCCTGGACGATCCCGTGAACGACGGTCAGGCCGAGGCCCGTGCCCTTCCCAGTTTCCTTGGTGGTGAAGAAGGGAATGAAGATCTTCGACAGGTCTTCCTTCGGGATGCCGTGGCCCGTGTCGGCCACCGTGACCGTGACCGCGTCCCCGGCCCGCGCCAGCCCGATCCGGAGCGTGCCCCCCTCGGGCATGGCGTGGATGGCATTGATCACCAGATTCAACAGCACCTGGCTCATCTGGTCGCTGTCGGCCGCGACGGGCGGCAGGTCCTCCGGGAAGCTGGTCTCGACCTGGATGGCATGCCGCCGGAATCGCTCCTGGACCACCTCCAGACAGTCGGCGACCGTCTTCCGCAAGTCCAGCGGCCGCCGCTCGGCTGGCTGCCGCCGGGCGAAGGCCAGGAGTTGGTTCATGATCTTGGTGATCCGCTCCACCTGGGCGACGATCGTCTCGAGCCCCCGCTTCGTGGCTTCTTCCTGGGTGCGGTTCATCAAATACTCGGCGCGGCCGAGAATCACGTTCATCGGCGTCCCGATCTCGTGGGCCATGCCGGAGGCCAGGGTGCCCAGCTCGGCGAGCCGCTCGGTTTGGCGGAGCTGGCTCTCGATCTGCTTCATGTCGGTGATGTCCAGGCCCGTCGCGATAACGTATTCGACCTCACCCCGATCGTCCAGGAGGTGCGTGTTGGCCCAGGTGATCCGCCGCCGACGCCCGTCTTTGGTCACCCACTCGTTCTCGAACTGGTTCGTCGCGGTCTCCCCCTTGAGTGCCTCGAAGACGGCCATGGCCGGTTCGACCCCCTCCGGAGGCAGGAGAACCTCCCAGAACGGCCGGCCCTTGACCTCGTCAAAGATGTAGCCGGTGACCCGCTCACAGGCCCGGTTGAAGCGCAGGATCCGCCCCTCCAGGTCCAGCACGACGACAAGCGCCCCAGCCGTGTCCAGCACTGCCGCGATGAAATCCCGCTCGCGCTGCAGCGCCTGCTCGGCCTGGACCCGCCGGGTGATGTCCCGGAGGACGACGGTGTAAAACTTCTCGCCGTTCGCCACGAGCTGCGAGATCGCCGCCTCGACGGGAAACTCCTCCCCGTTCGCGCGCAGGCCGACGACCTGCCCCAGCGCCCCCATGCGGCGGTTGGTGATGTTCGTCTCGCCAAACCGCCGGATGTGCTCCCGATGCGCCTCGCGAAACCGCGCCGGGATGAAGCGATCCAGCGGCTGGCCGAGCGCCTCGGCGGCCGGCCAGCCGAACATCTGCTCGGCGGCCGGGTTGAACAGCGTCACGCGCTGCTCCTCGTCCACGGTGATGATCGCGTCCATAGCCGAGTTGAGGATCCCGCTGAGCTGATCTTCCGAAAAGCGCCGCCCCTGCTCCGCCCGGTACCGCTGGAGGCAGAGGACCGCCGTCGTCCACAGCACGGCCAGCGCCATGAACCGGTTCGCCACGAGCACGGGCGGCGGCACCTCGTCTGGCCCCGTCACGGTGCCCAGCACCGTCAGGGCCGTGCATGCAACCGCCAGATGGAGGATGGCCCGACGCTGCGCCAGCCAGATGCACCCGAGCAGGACCGGAATGACGTAGAGGATCGCAAAGGCGATGGAGTTGGGAACGAGGAGGTCGAGCGCGAAGATCGCGGCGGCGAGAGCCCAGGGAACCTGCCTCATGCGGGAGTTCGCTCTGTAGGGGACTGGCACGGATGCGCGCCTCCCGGACGACACCCCTCGCGCGGCTCCGGCCAGCCGGTGATCTGCTCTCCGATCAGACAGGGCCTTGGAACGACCTAAGGCCCCGGTTTCCCTTCGATCTCCGCCAGTTTGCGATAGAGGGTCTTACGGTCAATGCCCAGAATCTGGGCCGCCTGGTACTTGTTCCCGCCGGTCTTGTCCAGGATACGGAGAATGTATTCGCGCTCCACTTCCTGGAGGGGGAGCGTCCGCTCCGCGGCCTCGTCAATCACTTGACGCTCCCCGCGCGAGCCCTGGACCGCTGGCGGCAGGTCCTCGGCGACGATCTTCTCGCCGCGGGCGAGGGTGACCGCGCGCTCGATCACGTTCTCCAGCTCGCGGACGTTGCCCGGCCAGGCGTAGTCCACGAGCAGCGCGAGGGCCGACTCGCTGATCCCCTGCACAGGCTTCCGGCTCGACTCGGCGCACTTGCGCAGGAAGGCCTCGACCAGGAGCGGGATGTCTTCCCGGCGCTCCCGGAGCGGAGGAAGGCGGATCTCGATCACGTTCAGGCGGTAGTAGAGATCCTCGCGGAACCGCTTCTGCTTCACCTCGTCGGCCAGCGAGAGGTTCGTCGCGGCGATGATCCGGAGGTCGACGGGGACGGACTTGGTGGCTCCCACCCGCCGGATCTCGCGCTCCTGGATCGCGCGCAACAGCTTCGCCTGGAGCATGAGCGGCAGCTCGCTGATCTCGTCGAGGAACAGGGTGCCGCCGTTCGCCTCCTCGAAGAGGCCCCGCTTGTCGGTCTTGGCGTCGGTGAACGCGCCCTTCACGTGGCCGAACAGCTCGCTCTCGAGCAGTGCCTCCGGGATGGCCGCGCAGTTCACCGGCACGAAGGGCGCGTCCCGCCGGCCGCTGTTGTAATGGATCGCCTTGGCCACCAGCTCCTTGCCGGTCCCGCTCTCCCCGGTGATGAGCACGTTGGTCGCGCTGTCGGCCACTCGCCGGATGAGGTCGAAGACCTCCCGCATCGGCTTGCTCTTGCCCAAGATTTGGTGGAAGCTGTATTCCCGGGAGACCTCCTTCCGCAGGCGCGCGACCTCCCGGCGGAGCGCCGCTTCGCGCACGGCCCGCTCCACGACCAGCAGCAGCTCCTCGGTCTTGATCGGCTTGGTCACGTAGTCGTAGGCGCCCTGCTTCATCGCCTCGACCGCGCTCTCGACCGAGCCGAACGCGGTCATGATGATCACGTTGGTGTCGGGGAAGAGGCGCTTGACCTCGGCCAGCAGCTCGATCCCCTGCAGGTCCCGCATGCGGAGGTCCGTCAGCACCACCTCGTAGTCCTGCTCCTGGAGCTGCTTGAGCGCCTCCCGGCCGCCCTCGGCGACCGCCACCTGATGGCCGCGATCCGCGAGCACGTCCTTCAGCAGCGCGCGCATCGCCGCGTCGTCGTCCACGACGAGAATCGTGCCGAGCGCGTCCGATCGAGGCGGCACAGGGAGGCCTCCAGTTCGGGTTCCGGCGAACGCCCGCCGGGAAACGGCCCAAGCCTAGAGGGTTCGGCTCCGCCGGTCAAGGGGCAATGCAATCCCTGTCGCGGAGAGTGGGTGCCTTTCGCAGGAGGGCCGCAAGGATGTCACAGGCGCAGTGACGGCGGAGCCGCGCGCGGATTCAGAGGCCGCTAGCCAGGTCATGGTTCCGCCATCCCCTCACCTCGGAGCTGCCTCGCGCCCCACATTTTGTAGGATTGGGCCTTTATAACGTGAATATGTCGGGCGCGTCTTCAGAAAGACGCGGCGCACCGGCACGATTCCCGTCCCTTGCCACCCTCATTGAGGGAGGAGGCGTCCCGCCGGGCAATGCGGTAGAATAGCGCGGTTCCGACCAGCATGAGGTGCGGCGTGACGCTTGGGGCGAGACAGTTGCTGGCCTTGAGGCTCATGATCTGGCTCTCCGTCGGCCTGTCCGCAAGTCCGGCTTGGTCAGCCACCTACTATTGTGTGGACGCCTCCGGTCGGCCGATCTTCACCGACACCCCCTCGCAGTTGGATGAGTGCGTCCTGCTCGACGGCGAGCGGGCCACGCCCCCGCCCAGTCCGCCGCGCTCGCCCGAGGACGGGCCCCCGCCCGCGCCCCCCGCCCCTGAGCCCGCGGCGCAGCCCCCGCTCCAAGGCGACGCCTCCGAAGACCGTGCGGACGGCCGCGCCTCCGAGCCCGGCCTGGCCCGCGTGCCGATCGCCCGCTCGGGGAAGTCCCTGATTGTGCAGGTCCGGCTGAACGGGACGCGGGAGGCCAAGCTCATTCTGGACACCGGCGCGGATATCACCATCCTCTCGCACGCCATCGCGCTGGATCTCGGGCTATTCCCGTCCTCCGCCAACCCGACCGTGCCCCTGAACACGGTCGGGGGGCAGGTCCGAGCGGACGTGGTGCGGATCGGCTCCGTGTTGGTCGGCGAGGCGGAGGCGCGGGACGTGTTGGCTGTGATCCATGATCTCCCCGACGCTCCGACCGGCATTGACGGCCTGCTCGGGCTAACCTTCCTTGACAAGTTCGTCGTCACGTTGGACGTCCAGAAGGGCGAGCTGCAGTTGCGCCGTCGCTAGGGACCAGGCGGGAGCGCCAGCCCCGGCGGCACTGCCCCCGCGCCCCCGCGCCTGCGGGGACAACCCGCTCCCCGACGAGAAGGCTTGCCTCTGCCACCCCACTGAGGTATTGTTGGAGACAGCCCCACAATGTGGCAGCTTGCACCAACGGGGAAGCAGACAGAGCCGTCGCTAGCTGCTCGCCTGGGTCAGGCCGTGATTCTTAAGTGGGGAACAATAAAACCAAAATCTCTGCGTGATCTTCTGGGAGGCTGTGCACACCCATCCAGGCACAGTTCGTGCTAGTTTTTTGTTCTTGTGGTTAGTGTTCCCGCTGACGCCGAGCCGAAAGACGACTCAAAAGTAAGGAGGGGAGACGTGAGCCAGACAAGCAGCCCGCCCATTCGGCTCCGCCGACTCACCGCGGATGAGCTGAAGGCGGCGGAAGCGGCGTTCCAGGGTCGTCCGTTCAACGGCCGGTGGTCGGAGGCCGCCCGGACGGTGTACAACGGCATGCTCGCCGCGACCCGCAAGCGCCGCGCATCCGTCCGGGAGGTGGGCGACCATCATGGCCGCTCGACCGCGATCGAGGCTGACCCGGAGGGTGCGGCCCTCCTCGGAACCGCCGAGACCAGGGAGCGCTGAGCGTATGCGCACGGCACGGACCAGTGCTCCTCTCTTCCAGTGGCGGCGGGCACTTTCGTTGGCGGCAGGCCTGGCAATCCTCCTCGCCTGGGCTCCCGCCGACGCCGGTCTGCCCGTCCATCGCGAGCTGCTGATCCCGATCGTCGGCGTGACCGTCGGGACCGACGCGAAGCCGACCGGGACGGTCGCGAACCTGATCCTCTCGTTCGACCAGCGGGACGACCACACCGGCCTGGCGCTGCACTTCCGAAGCTGGCCAGGCCGGTTCTCACCGATGGCCCAGACGGCCGTGAAGCAGGCGATCTACCGATCGGCCCGCGCCGCCGGGCTCTCCCCCGATTCCTGGACCGTCGTCCTATCCGTCCCCGAGCCGGGGCTCACGGTGTATGGCGAAAGCCTATCGGCGATGGTGGGTCTAAGCGTGATCGCGTTGGCCAAAGGCGACTCCGTCGCGCCGGGCCGCGTGCTCACCGGCACCGTCACCCCCGACGGGCGCATCGCTCCCGTCGGCTCCCTCTCGCTCAAGGTGGACGCGGCCAATCAGGCGCACCTGCAACGGGTGATCGTGCCGGATGCCCTCGATCCCGCGGACGGCGACTGGTCCACGCCCTTCATGCTCCAGGTCTCGCCGGTCGGGTCGGTCAGCCAGGCCTACCAGGCGCTCACCGATCGTCCCCTCCGACCGTGAAGCTCCGCCATTCGTGCGTCGTCATTCGGCCGCTGGCATGGGGAGCTCCGTTCAGGCTCAAGCGCCCGTTGCAGTCCTGGGTCTTATCACCCGGTTGGGCCGCGGCCTCCAGGCTGATGCTCAGAACGAGCCGGTCATCATCCAGACCCTTCACCGTCAGGCGCACGACCGGATCCTCGGGGTGCTCCCGAACCTGGCGCTGCAGTTCGCGCACCGCCTCCAGCGTCAGTCGCCCCATCCCTCTTCCCGGCCCACCAGGCTCGCCTCTTCTGTACGCCGCCACGGTCGCGGATCAGCGGGGCGGTCGGTTTCTCGACATTTCCAGCGGTTCGGCGTCATGGGCCCCTAGTCCCGGCGCCCCCGCAGGACGTTCCCGAAGCGACGCGGATTCCACCTTGCACAGGCCTAGCGGGAGGCAGTATCCTACTCGCGTTCGCTCCTGCTGAGCCGAAACACCCCATCCTCCGTTCTCATACATCAGGAACGTCTAACGAAAGGAGAGGGCCATGGCACTGCGTCTCGGAGATGAAGCGCCGAACTTCACGGCGGAGACCACCGAAGGGACGATCAACTTCCATGAGTGGCTGGGGAACGGGTGGGGGATCCTGTTCTCGCACCCCAAGGACTTCACGCCGGTCTGCACAACGGAGCTGGGCACGATGGCCAAGATCATGCCCGAGTTCAAGAAGCGGAACGTCAAGTGCATCGCGATCAGCGTGGATCCGCTGGATGCCCACAAGGGCTGGATCAACGACATCAACGAGACTCAGAACTGCACGGTCAACTTCCCGTTGATCGCGGACCCGGAGCGCAAGATCGCCCAACTCTACGACATGATCCACCCGAACGCGCTCGACAACATGACCGTGCGCTCGGTTTTCATCATCGGGCCGGACAAGAAGATCAAGGCGATGCTCACCTACCCGGCTTCCACAGGCCGCAACTTCGACGAGCTGCTCCGCGTGGTGGACTCGCTCCAGCTCACCGCGAACTACAAGGTCGCAACGCCGGCGAACTGGAAGCAGGGCGAAGACTGCATCATCACGCCAGCCGTGTCCGACGACGAGGCCAAGCAGCTCTTCCCGAAGGGATTCCGGGCGATCAAGCCCTACCTGCGCTACACGCCGC
>CAZTUO010000064.1:0-12528 GCA_964616355.1 uncultured Nitrospira sp. | reverse complement strand
ACCCAGTGGTCATAGCGGACGCTTCAATGGGGCCACGGCGATGACGCCGTGGAATCTCATGCAGACCCGGAACAACTACGTCCTGGGCGTCATGCTTCAATGGGGCCACGGCGATGACGCCGTGGAATCAGCCCGCTCGCAAGTCATCGAACCAAGCAGGCTGTCTTAGCACCACGCGAGCGCCTCGCGTGAACTTCTCACGCTCGCGCCACCTGTACACCGCCCCTCACCTCCTTTCATCACACGTCTCCGGCTTCGCCGCGCAGTTACACCCGCGCGAGCGCCTCCGGGACTTTGGCCGTCGCCGGACCGCTCGCGCACCACCGCGGCGGACCTTCAAACCACCTGGGCCTGCCGCGCGACCACCTGCATCCCTCGTCCCAGCGTCTCAATGCTCTTGATCGGCCGCCCCTCGGTCGGCCCCAGGTCCACGATGAGCACCTGGTCCTCCGTATGATTGATAATCTCCGCCAGCGCCGCCCGCATTTTCACTAAATCCACCGGCGGCAGATCGCACTGGAACACCGACAACTGCAGGTGCGCCCCAAACCCCTTCATGGTCTTGAAGACCTGGCGGAGTCGCTTGGGATCACAGATATCGTAGGTGACAATGTAGAGCCGACGCATGGCTCACCTAGTGGCGAAGGAGGGATACTCCGGAATCTCGCCGAGCAGGTACCGGCCCAGCAGCCGCGCCTGCACTTCCAGGACCCGGCGGTAGCTGATCTGATAGCCGAAGACCGGGTGGGTAATCTCTTGCCCCATGCGCCGCTCATAGGTCTCGATGAACCGGCGCCGCCCCTTGGGGGTCAAGGCGACGGCGCCCATGCGCTCAATCCAGTCCGCCTCGCGGATCTCCCCGTTGTTGATGGCCGTCAGCACCGCCGAGTCGGCGATCAACGGCCGGAACTCCTCCATCAGGTCCAGCGCCAATGCCGGACGCCCATACCTGGGCTGATGGTAGAAACCGAGATATGGATCGAGACCCACAGCCTGCAGCGTCACCGTCCATTCACGGGCCAGCATGGCATAGGCCAAGGAAAGCAGGGCGTTGACCGGGTCGCGGGGAGGCCGCCGGTTGCGCCCCTCGAACTCGAACCGCCAGCCGCCCGGCCCGCCTTTCAGCATCCCCGCAAATTCGGCAAAATACCGCCGGGCCGCCGTCCCTTCGATCCCGAGCAGCTCCTCCAGGGACTTGGCTTGGCCTGCGCGCTGTGTGTCGTGCTTGAGGTCCCGCAACACGGTCTCCGGCGCCGCCGCGTGATTACGACGCAGGACGGTCCGGCAGTTCGCGATCTTCACCTGCACGAACCGCCGGGCTAGGGCGAGACACCGCGCCGGATCGGCCGCCGCGGCGTACTGCCGGCGGCGCAGCTCGACGTTCTTGTGGGCGAGCCCCACCGTCATGCCGTAGAACCACCCACCGGTGGAGAGGTACGAGATCGGGACACCGCGCCGACACAACTCCTGGACCACCTGCGTGCTGACCTGAACCGAGCCGAACAACACCACCTGGGAGACTTCCACCAGCCGCACCTCACCCAGCAGCGTGTCGTGGTCCATGATCTTGAGACACTCCCCCGCCTTTGACACCCAGGCGCCCGGCTGCTGCACGTAGAGCGGCAGGGCGTCGTCCCGCGCCGGCAACAAGAGACGCGGCGACGCCGCACCGTCCTCGTGGGCTTGGCTGAGCCACCCGACCTCGTCCGGCAAGCAGATCCCGACCAACGAGCACCGGGGGCACTTCGGACTGTCCACCAACGGGGGCGGCATCCGGTTCTCCCGCGCCATCCGGCGCATCTCGGCAATGAGTCCCAGGGTCCGCTCGACCAGCTCGGGGTCGAAGGCGATGGCCACCCGCTCCCGCGACCCGGCGAAATAAAGGAAACCTCCGTCGCAGTCGAACCCGTTGTCCCGAAGGATCAGCCCTTGCGCACAGAGTTGCACCCGCTCCGGTTCCCAGGCCCCCTGCGCAGTGTGCGGCCGCTTGCCCCGTTTGTAGTCCACGGGAGCGACCGCCGTGCCCGTCCCCTCGACCAGGTCCATCTTCGCGGTGATCCCCAAGCGCTCGGACGAGAGCCACACCGAACGCTGATGAATGACCGCCTCCTCGTCCGGCGTCGCCTCCCCCTCCGGCGGTTGTCGCGTGGGGCCTTCATCGACCCGCCGGTGGTGGAACCGCCCCTCCACCGTGTCGGCACTGTCCGCAAATTCCCCCTGCACCCACTCCAGATAGGCCAAGCGCGGGCAATAGGCGAACTCGTTCAGCATCCGCACAGGCAGGAGCGGCTCCTCGGCCACCGCGGGCGCCGTCGCCCCGTTTGTCTCCTTGCTCATGACGTTGTCTCCCTTGGGCTATTCAGTTGTCAAAGAACAAGATCGAACTAAGGCGTCTCGTCAAGACGCCGCTTGATGGCATCCCAGATCGGACGCAGCCCCAGCCGATCGGCCCACTCCACGATGTACGATTCGTCAATCGCTCCGGCGCTGACCTTCAGCATGCTCAATCCGTCGCCAGTCGAGAGCCGGCGTCGTCGCTCCTGGCCCTTTCCGTTGCGTCATCCTCCCCCCTCCCCGTTCATCGGTCAGTCGCGTGCCCTCCTCCGCCTCACGCGTCACGCCTCACCCGTCCCAGCCTCCCCTCCCGCCGGCACAAAGTGCCCCAGGCCGAAGTGGCACCGTCATTCCTCAAACTCCCCCCGTGGAATGCCACTCTGCCGGATGATGGAGAGCAGTGTCCCGATTCTCAGCTCGATATGATCCGGAACGGGGACTGTGATCGTGCCAGAGTCATCGCGCCGTTGCATGACCACATGACTGCCCCGCCGACGAACCTCTGTGAAGCCGTGGCGCTCCAGGATGTGACAGACTTCCCGCCCCGAAAGAACACGCAGCTTACCCACGCGCTGCCTCAAAGCGCGTCACGAAAATCTCCGTGTGCAATCGTCGTTGAATCTCACCGGGATCGGCGCATTCCAAAAACAGGTCCACCGCTTCTTTCAGGTTGGCCGTCGCCTCTTCCACCGTCGCGCCTTGACTCGCCACATCCAACTCCGGGCACAGGGCCACATATCCGCTTCCCTCTTTTTCGATGATTGCCGTGTAACTTCGTCCGGCCATGTCAGTTCCTCCCTCCTGCAGAAGCGACCGCCTCCGTCTCCGTGTCATCGATCATCATCCACCATCTGCCACTCGTGTCCCTCGCCACACAACATTTCTTGCTCCGTCACGCCTTGCCTGTCATGCGTCGCGGATGACTTGGTCCTTCACTCATCGCCCGTCACTGCCTCCTCTCCCACCGCCCTGCCTGCGCGCCGCCTGTGCGTGGCACGCAGACAGGCACGAACTGCCCCAGGCCGAAGTGGGAGGAATGGCCGAGAGCAATGGGACCGCGCACTGGCTTGGCGAAGATCAACCGAAATGCTCCGGCGAGCCGGCGTCCGCCGTCATCTCCGGCTTTCCGACGAAATCGCTTGAACTCGATCGGCCGCCAGCGGTCTGCAATCTTGACACACTGGTTGCTGTCCCAGAGCGGTTCGATGGTAACTGCCGGCACCCCCTCGCTCATGAGATCGGGCCGCACGGCGGCCAGTTGGGTACGGAGGTCGTCCCGGAGAAACGCCACGCGCGCCTCAGGTGATCGCAGATCAATCCGATTCCGCCCCCTGGTCTTGGCATACCGCGTGGCGACGTAGGGTGTCGCGGACTCCCAGACCCGCGACTCCTGCAACGAGCCGGGGTGGTACTCGTCGAGCGCCCCCATGCCCAAAAGGAGCAGGCGCAGCGGGTGGCGCGCCTCGCCCTCTCTGCCTGTCCGGAGTTCGCACAGGCGGTCGAGTGCGCGCCGCTCATCAAAGTCAAAGCCCGCAGCAGCATACACCGTCAGATGGTCGAGGCGGCCGTCGCCATCCTCATCAGTCGGCAAATAATAGGCATGGCGATGACCGGCCAACCGGTGTCCCTGTTGGTCCTTTCCGGACAGCACGTCGGACCGCCCTCGAACGTTCTTCTGCTCCGTCAACCGACCGTAAATGCCCATCAACATCCGTCTTGCTGCTTCCGCCACAGGCAAGGTTTCAGTCACCAGCGGCAGCACCGTTGAGTCGAGCGCGTAGCGAACCACTTGAATACATCGGCGATCGACTGCCGGCCTCAGACGCGCCTTCGGCTCGATCTTGAAACAGTCGCGCGGGCGGGCGTAGGGAACCCACCGCGAGCCGGGTGGGTCGGACCAGCGCTCGTGATGCAGTTGAAGCGTCTCCATGCAGACATTCCAAGCTGGATCATACAGGCTGGAGCGCACCGCCACCGTCTGCTTGTTTTTGCCGCGTCCGATCGTCTTCTTCGTGGTCGTGACCACGCCATCATCGGCAAACGCGCGCACAGGGTCGGGGCAAAGCAATCGGACAATCTCATGGCCGTGAGGCACATCACCTTGCAGCCGGTAGCATGGGCGACTTCCGGCGATGTCTATCCCATCCGCAAGGTTGGCTTCACACCAAGACTCGGATCGTCCAAGCGTATTGAGATTATGAAGCAGGCTCGCCAGCACATCGCGCTGTTCATCGTTGAGCACAGCCTGTGGCCATCGGACCAGGAGCGCTGCATCGCGTGGAAGAGCGACGAAGGCATCGAAGACAAGGGTGCGGTCATCCGGCCCTTTCTTAAACCACGGCATGAAGTGGCGTGTGTGGCCCGTCGAGGCGGGAGGCAGAAGAAATTCCGGAGGCTCAGCCAGAGTCCGGAGAATCGGCTCGACCTGTTCCTGTGGCAGATCGGGTAACGTGCGTTTCCAGGTGGCCACCAGCGCGCGCAGGATGCGCCAGGGCGATGGAGGCCATTCGACGGCACCCTCATTGACGTGCCGCCCCCACGGTGTGGCATGGTAGCGACCAGCGAGAAATTTTAAGGAGATGGCGATCATTCCGCATTCTCCTCTTGATCCCCGTCGTTCTCATTCTCAGCCTCCTGATCACTCCCCCCTGTCTTTTCTTTGTCCTTCTTCTTACTGGGTTTCCATTCAACTTCGGTGACGGCGGGATTGGCGAACAGGGGCTTGCATTGTCCGATGAGACGTTTGCATTCGTTCAGCAACACGTTCTCATCAGCAATCGAAAACCCGTTCGGTCGTGTGACTGTCACATTACGGATCATCTCCAGGTCGCACGCACTACGGAGGCGAAGGCCCGTGGAGAGAAAGCGGCGAACCTTGAACAGCGACAGAGCAATCAGGAGGTTCGTTGCGTCGTCACCCAACCCATAGCCCCGAAGCAACGCCAAGTCGAGATTGAAGTACGCCGTGATCTCCTTGGCGACAAATTCGGTGCGGTGGAAGATGACGTTGCCGAAGCCCTGCTTCGTATCGCCGGAATGATTGACCCGGTCGTTCTTGACTCCGCCATTCTCCGCTGGTCGCACATCAGACGCCTCGATGAAACCGCTGAGCAGTCGCGGCAGGCGAAGACGACCGCCGGCCAAGTCGCCCTTGGCGAGGAAGACGCCGTGAATCACAGCATTGGGATCGTACTTGAGAATGAGTTTGGCCAAGGCCTGGATATCAACCGGTCCGATCTCCATCCCGGCTGTATCCTGCTTGAGCTTGTTGAACACACCTTTATCCTGCCCTTCCAGGATATACGGTGAATTGATCCTGTGGGCTTCGAGAACGGAATTGGTCAACGCTCCATTGCCCAAGCTTTTGACCCGAATGTACGGGAGCCCTCTCAACTCCTCGATCAGGTCATCGGCAGCCGGATCCCAGCAGGCCAGCTCCATCCGGTTGGCGACGGACTGGACGGACTCGACCAAGAGCATCTCGGTCCCATCGGGGAGCGTGTACCGCGCCGGGCCGAGATCGGCAAAACCCGTCGGTTGAAAACGGTGACCCTGGAGCGGCTTGAGCTTTGCCTCCATGAGCAAACGTGGGGCAGTCTTGAGCGTTTCGTAGTCAATTGCGGTAGAGACCGTGGCCATACAGCTTTCCCTCCCTCGTTACATAGTGACAAGAGCAGGTTCGCCTCGGCAAATGAGGTGAACGAGACGATTGACGGATTGAGAGCCCACCGGAAGAAGCAGTGCGGCAGCCAGGCGCTGAGCGGCACGGTGATCGCCTGCATACTCAGACCAGGTGTCGTCCCGCATCTTGCCGTCCGGTAGCGCACCAGGCATCGGCGGTAAACCGGACACGCGCAGGCGCTGAGCCGCGATGCGGCAGGCCTCATCCATGCGCCCGGCTTGAAGCAACGGGAGAATGCGCGGTTCAGGTCTAATAGCGATGCCCGCTTCGCCGTTCCGAGCGAGCCGCCAGCAGAGTGCGCCAGTGGCCAGATCCGCGACCATGGGCCGCGGCAGAAACAGCAGCTTCAGAAGCGCATAGTCCCTGGGTATCGGTCGATCAGACGCCTCGTGACCACTGCCGGGCTGTGCGCCCCGATGCTCGATCAGCACCAGCCCCCACAGGAGTTCTTCGATGCGCTGTTCGTCAAGGTCTCCATGGAGAAATGCGGCCACGGTGTCGAGCGGGACGGTGAAGCGGGATACCAGCGGCAAGGACTCGCACCCCTCGCGCTGCCCGTCCATCACCCGCCGCTGGAGGACCTTGACGAGGTTGGTTGTTAAATCTCCGGCATTCCAGACAACAGCACGATCCTTCTCGGCCCAAGCTCGACAGCGCTGCTGCCAATCCACGGGCTCCAGGTTGGCGCGGAGCGGGCCGACCTTGGCTTCTGGGTCGTGGAGCGAGGCCAGGGCCAGGGCAAGCCGAAACTCAGACGACAGGTCGTCAGCCGCCTTGATCCATTCCGCCGACAGTCCAGCCAGAGGCCTGAGCTTCTTCTCGTCGCGGAAACGTTCGGCAATGGTCAGTTCGTACTCGGCCTTCCCGAGAGCGGCCAGAATTTGCTGAAAATATGTAGGTCCGCCGTATTTGCAGAAGTCAAAGATCGCAGAGTCCACACGGCGGAGCGCGGATAAGAACCGCGGTGGCGCGTTCTTGTCTCCGGCAGCACGGCGGAGGGCATTGAGCCACGGATCGATTTGGAGGAGAAGATCGGCCTCCCGCCGTTCTGTTGCCATGAAGCGTCCGATCGGTGCAGCGAGAAAAGCCTTTCCGCTCCGCTTCAAGAACGCAAGCCGTGTGAAGCCCTCAATGCCGCGATCCACCCCTAGCCCCGCCACAGCACGAGCGAAGTCCGTCCCGTCTCGTGCGGACCGCCCAGAGACCTCCGCTCGCCCCTCACCAAAAAGCTGACGAAGCTCGCCGGCGCTCGTTGGCCGCGTCCAGAGGGGAAGCCACAGTTCACCACGCGCTTCGGTGTCATCCGTTGGCGCCGCCGAATCAAATCCGGCGGCAACGGCACGAACCGTGAACGGGAACGCTGCTCGCGCCGACTCCATCACTCCGAAGCGTCGCACGGCCGCCCCGGCAAGCATCAAGGCTCCCTCCAGCATGAGAATGAAGTCCCACGGATTGTCAGTCGACTCGCCTTCCATGCCCTGTGTTGCGTTTGGTCCACCCGCACGGCCAGGCGAAAACTGGCCCACGCTGGCCTTGTCGAGGGTTGTAGGGATCGCGTACAAAGCCTGTTTCAGCCATGCATGAGACTTCCGATTCGCGGGACTGGCCTTGTGCAGATCGAGCGAAACGATCCGTTGCATAAAGTTCTGAGTAAAGTCGAGCCGCCCGTCGTTACCCCCCGTACCCAGCAACGGGGCAAACCCCTGCCCTTCTCCCCGAAGCACCATCGCGGCATCCATCCAGGCTACAACGTCATCGGGCAGTTCGCATCGATAGCGGCGAATCAGGCGGGCCTTATCATCGGCTTTCGGCTTGTCACCGATGTTCTCCTGCTCAATGATTGCTTGGACACCCTGGATCACTTTTCGGTAGAGATCAACTCGGGGCGTTGTGCTCTTTCGTAATTCATCAACCGCCTTCTTGTTATCCTTTCTAAAAAAACCTGAACCGCCTGCCCACGGTCCCACGACCGGTGTCGGCTGGTACTCTTCCAGGAAGAACTTCGCCAGTGCATTCCGTTTGGCTTCCTCGGTTTCCGCATCCTTGAACAGCAACGGCGACCGCAGCCAAAACACGTCGTTCTTCCACCAGCCACGAGCTTCCTTATCCTTCTGCTCGCTGACCAACCTCAGGATGCCTAGCGCTTTCAGATAGGCCATCAGCGGCTCCGGCGTGCAGCCGTACAATTCGAGATCGAGGTGGTTGTCTATCATGTCTCACCTCCGCGAAAACCGATGCGTGGACGCGGTGTGGCCGGGGGAGGAAGGAGGAGCGGGCGAATCTTCTCGTAGAGATCGCGAAGGGCCGAGTCATGACCAAGCAGCGTTTTCTCGATCTCCGCCAGGTGCTTTTCCATATCGGCGCGAGTGAACAAGGCCTGACGCATGCGGACGAAGGCGCGCACCACGTACACGCTCATGTGGATGGCGCGTGCGCTGTTGAGCACGTTGGCAGCCATAATGGCCCCGTGCTCCGTAAACGCGTAGGGGCGATACCGGCGGCCGCCCCGGCCCCTGTTTGAGGTCGCAAATTGCGACCTCAAAGACGCAGCCTCTTCTTCCGTGAGCTGGAAGACGAAGTCTTCGGGGAAGCGCTCCGCATTCCGTTTGACCTGCTCATTCAGGCGTTTGGTCGGCACGCCATACAATGTCGCCAGGTCCGCGTCCAGCACGACTTTGTGCCCTCGGATCATCAGGATACGGCGCTCGATCCGCTCGACGGTTTCAACCGCGCTCCGTTTCCCTGCGGGGTGTGCTGCCATCGCTTCCTCCTTGATCGTTGTTCACGTGCGCCCGTTGCTCCGCCTTTCGACTGGCTCGCATGTCCGCTGCCCGAAGGATCGCTTCAAGATACGCCAGATGAAATGGACCAAGCCGGTCGCGCAGACCGATCATGCGCTCAGCCCATGACGGTTGGCCGGCAAACGGGTCCTGTTCACACAAGCCTAACTCCATCGGCTCCAGCGAGAGCCTGACGGCAGGCGCAGTCGTACCACCGCCCAAATCCGTTGCCGGAAGTTCGTCATGGTCCCAGATTCCTCTGGCGAACCGACGATTGCCATCTGGGCGTTGTTCATTCGGTAACGAGCGGATGGATAACCGGACCTTGCCGTGGTGCGCCGCTACCAGATAAGCGACAAGATCACGAAGCTCCTGCGGAATCAGGTTGTGCCGGGGGTCGATGACAGACAGTGCCGAAGCGAGTTCATGTCGGAAGTGCCGCCGGTTGTACTTCTTCCACTTTCCAGGCGCCTTGGCCCAAAGCTTGGCAGGGTCTGGTAAACCATCGGGCAATGCCGCCCGAAAGATTTCGTGCGCCTTCCCTCGGTCGTGCCAGCGTGCGGCATGGCGAACGGCGTGCTCTTCCTCTTGATTCACATGCAGCGCACCGAGTAGTCGATCCACCTCCTGGCAGAGATCGTCGGTATGCTCGGCAATGGTCTGCCATCGGCTGATCTGCGAGAGCGGATCAGCGTCCGTCGCATCTGGCGTCTCGATGCTCGTTCCTTGTAGAGGCCGAATCGGCTGAACGACCTCTTTGACCGACGGGTCCCATCCGCGTTCCGCCGAATAGCCGCCGGCTTTCGAGTGAACCAGATACACTTGCCCAGGCAGAATCCTTTCCTTGTTGACCGGTTCCCACTTCTTGTCGAGGAAATTCCACCACCAGACCAGCCCCTTGCGGTTCTTGTCGGCGACGAACTTCTTGAACTCGCCGATCGGGACAGGACAGAGCTCTTCTCGCCCTGGCGCAGGCTCGGCTTCCCTTTCTTCCATTTCGTTGGGCGTCTTCCCATAGTCACGCCAAAACACTCGCACATCGCTGTCTTCGACATCCCGAACGAACCGATCAATATCAATGTCGTTGCCGGCCAGATCCGGGGTAGTATCGAAGAGATCGATCAAATTCTTGCGGCGTATTACATGGGTGTGTTCGAAGGCCAACGGAATAGCAGGAAGCGACTTCAGACCGACATCGTGCAACTTGCTCAACTGGTCTTGTGCGTTCTTCAGATCATCCAATTCATAAGGCGCAGCAACTTCCTTGGCATCCACCTCCTTCTGTGGCAAGCCGATGAAATAGACTCTCGCATGTCCGTTCTCCTCCCCTCGCCGGTTGCAGCGCCCAAACCGCTGCACTAGGGACGCCCAAGGCGCCACTTCGGTGAAGAGCGTCGTCGCGCTCACGTCCACGCCTGCTTCGATCACCTGCGTGCTGACGACAATGGTTCCCTCCCCCTCTGGCACAGCCAGAGCACGGTCCACCTGTCTTTTGCGGTCCTCCGACCGAAAACGCGAGTGCAGCAACACGAGCGCGGGCTTGGAGACAGCCTTGCCCACTGCCTTGCTCATAGCGTTGAACACCTCGCGCGCCCGTTTGACCGTATTGACGAGGACGATCGTTCGTGTGCCGGGCTTGTGGGCCTTGTGGACCTCGCGTGCAAGTCCTGGCGCATCGCCCATCGATGCTTCGGCCTTCGCCAGCGGCTTTCTCGCATTCCAGCGTTTTTTGACCTTAGTGTTCTTGTGGTCATCCTCATTCAGTTGGAGTTTCGCGAGGCCATCCACATGGTCCTTAAAGTCCACTGTCTTCAGCCAGTCTGGTCGTAACGTCGCGGACATCCACACGCTTCGGCAGCCGTGACCGTTCTTGGCTTCACCCGCATCCTTGCCTGGAAGCAACCGCCGAAAGGCTTCAAGTTGGGCCGTCGTCGCTAGCCCTGCCCCCATCAACTGGATCTCGTCGAACACCCACAGGCAGTCCGTGTGGAGCAGGCCGAACTGCATCGGCCACCGGGATCGAGTCGCAGCATATCCACGATTGAGTGCCCTGGACAGCAGCATGTCCTGCGTGCCGATGAGAATTTGCTCTCGATCGGGATACATGTCCCAATCTTCTTCTTCCTCGCCACCCATGAGCACAGACACAGGGGGTTCCTCAGCCAGCTCGCCTTTCGCCTTCAAATTCTTCATCCACTTTCTGGCACATTCGGCCGTCTGTTCCACCAGCACTCGCATCGGCAGGCAGTACACCAGCCGGCGGGGGGTCCTAGTCCGAACCGCTTCGTCAGGATGAACCCGTCGCCGCCACAGCCACCCCAGCACCGCCATCGCGGTTTTGCCCAAGCCGGTGGGCACGTCCACCAAGAGGCCTGCGCCGTTCGTGCCCCCCTCACCCTTACTCTCTCCCCGCAGGCGGGGCGAGGGAGCCTGAGAACTGCCCTCACCCCAGCCCTCTCCCACGAGGGGAGAGGGATTCACCAAGAGCGTCGGGTCGCAGGCGAAACGGATCTGGAACGGATAGGGTTCATGCGGGCTGTTTGGATCTCCCCATACAGCCTGCTTGAACCATCGTTTGAACTGTTGGCTCGATTCGTCGTTCATGATCCCTCTCGTTTATCGTCGTCGCACTCCTGATCAGCACCGCCCTTTCCATACTCAGCCGGCGATTCACTCACACTTACATTCCACACCGCTTCGCCACACTCAGCGGCTGGCGCCGTCCCCAACTGCCGGGACAGATCTTCCATCTCCTCAAGAGCCTTCAGGAGGTCTTCCAACGGCAATTGCGCCCAGCGGCGTAGCTGTTCGCGGCGCGCGCCTTCGAAGGTGGTCAGGCGCCAGTCGAAGTCTGTTGGTTGTGATTCATGTTCCGGCATCATCTTCCAACCTCATGCGCAGGTGTTCGATGTCGATCCGGTCTTGCTCTCTCCCCGCCGCCTCCTTCATCTTGATCAGCGTGCGGATGCTGACAAACCGCACTTCGATGGCCCCATACAGGGGTTTGATCAGCGCGTTGACATATTCCTCTTCAAATGGAAAGGGCTCATGGACGAATATGTCAATGGATGTCTCGCGGTGGTGGTCGCTCCAGAGTTGCAACACCTGCATCCCTTTGTCGCGTATCCAGCCTTCGCGCGTGGCTCGATCGGCAAATTGCTCCGCCGTGACCGGCGCCAGCGGTTTGTAGCCAAGTGCCCCGAGAGCGGCAAAGGCCCGTTTGATATTGTCCGGTACCAACTGGATGACGAAATCGGCGTCCTTGGTAAAGCGCAGATAGCCGTGGGCGTTCACTGCCAGCCCACCGGCGACCAGATAGCGTACGCCGGCCTCGTTGAGCGCGCGGACGATGGCTTCAAAGCTGGCCAATTTCACGGCGTAACCCCCTTCCCGGCAGGTTCGGCTCCCGTATCGTCGGTGTCGTTGGGCGACCCACCATCGCATCCTCGTTAGTCGCCCGGCCCACGCCCATCAACTGGATCTCGTCGAACACCCACAGGCAGTCCGCGTGGAGCAGGCCGAACTGCATCGGCCAAAGAAATCTGGTGGCCGCGTACACTCGATTGAGTGCCCTGGACAGCAGCATGTCCTGCATGCCGATGAGAATTTGCTCTCGATCGGGATATATGTCCCAATCTTCTTCCTCCTCGCCATCCATGAGTACAGACACAGGGGGCTCCTCAGCCAGCTCGCCTTTCGCCTTCAAATTCTTCATCCACTTTCTGGCACATT
>CAZTUO010000063.1:7161-12862 GCA_964616355.1 uncultured Nitrospira sp. | reverse complement strand
CACACGGGCCTGGATCGCGGACTATTCGCCCTATCTGATGATGGGGGTGAACGCCGTCTACCCGTTCAACGACCGGTGGACCGGCGCCGTCTTCGTCATCAACGAATACTTTCACCTGCAGAACGCGAACAGCCTCCCGAGCTACGGCGCGCAACTGGTCTCCAGGCCCGCCCAAGCGTGGGTGCTCAAGGAGACGGTGTACTACGGGCCCGACCAATCGGCCACGGCCCTGGAATTCTGGCGGCTGTTCTCGGACAGCATCGTGGAATGGAAGGTCACCGACGACCTGATTCTGGTCGGCGAGTATCAGGTTGGAACCCAGCGGGCGGCGGCGGTGCCGGGCCATCCGCGTCAGTTCTACATGGGGGCCGCCTTCCCAGTGCGGTGGCACCTGGGCGGGCCCTGGAGTGTCGCACTGAGGCCGGAGGTCTATTGGGACCGGAACGGCCTGCTCACTGGCGATCGGCAATTCGTCCGGGCCGTGACGGCGACGACGGAATACAAGCTGCCGTCCGGGTGGACCACCGCAAGGCTGCGGCTCGAGTACCGCTACGACGAATCCACCGGGCCGGGTGGCGGCTTCTTCAAGGGCGGCGAGACCGCTCCCGGCGTCGTCGGCCTGACGCCCGCGCAGCACCTGTTGATCGTTGCGCTGATCTGGACTCTGGACTCGCCGTGACCGGGGCCGCCATTTTTACGCCGTTTTGACGCGCCGTTCTGTAGAGTGCTCCCGAGGGAGGCGGAGGCATGGACGCGAGCGTGCTCGGTTTCGCGGTGGGCTTCTTCGTGCTTTCGGCCTGGCTCGTCGGGGCGCTGGACCGGTTGAGGTGACCATGGACCTGCTCTACGTCGTCTGCGCCATGCTCTCGCTCGGCTTGTTCGTCTATCTGCTGGTGGCCTTACTCAAGCCAGAGTGGTTTTAGCCAGGTGGTGCTGATGACCGCCAACGGCCTGGTGCAGATCGGGCTCTTCTTCCTCCTGCTGCTCGCATCGGTGAAGCCGGTGGGCTGGTATCTGGCGCGGGTGTACGAGGGCCGCCCCCTCGGCGTGGAGAGGCTCCTAGGGCCGGTGGAGCGCCTGCTCTATCGGTTGGCCGGGATTTGCCCGGAGGCCGAGATGGACTGGAAGACCTATAGCCTCGCCCTGCTGGCCTTCAACGCGGCCGGCTTCCTTCTCCTCTATGCCCTCCAACGGCTCCAGGGGGCCCTGCCGCTCAACCCGCAGGGGGTCGGCGCGGTCCCGCCGGATTTGGCCTTCAACACGGCGGTCAGCTTCGTCTCCAATACCAACTGGCAGGCCTACGCAGGCGAGACAACCATGAGCCATCTCACGCAGATGCTCGGTCTGACGGTGCAGCAGTTCGTCTCGGCCGCGACGGGGCTGGCGATCCTGGCGGCGCTGATCCGCGGCCTCGCCCGGCGGAGCGCCGAGACGATCGGCAACTACTGGGTGGATCTGACCCGCGGCACGCTCTATATCCTCCTGCCCGCCTCCGGCCTGCTAGCCCTCCTCCTCGTCTCCCAGGGCGTCGTCCAGACGTTCGACGCCTCCCGGACCGTGCGGCTGCTCCAGCCGCGCCCTGCCACCGCCACAGATCCGCCGCTGACGCAGCAGATCATCGCCGTGGGACCTGTGGCGTCCCAGGTCGCGATCAAGCAGCTCGGCACCAACGGGGGCGGGTTCTTCAACGCCAACGCGGCCCATCCGTTTGAGAACCCCACGCCGCTTTCGAATCTTCTCGAACTCCTGGCCATCCTGTTGCTTCCTGCGGCCCAGTGCTACACCTTCGGCACCATGGTGGGGGACACCCGCCAAGGGTGGGCGCTCCTGGCCGTGATGATGGTCATCCTGCTCCCGCTGCTCCTGCTGGGGCTGTGGAGCGAACAGGCCGGGACGCCGACCTTCGCCGCCTTGGGGCTCGATCAGGTCCCGAGCGATCGGCAGCCGGGCGGGAACATGGAAGGCAAGGAAGCGCGGTTCGGCATCGTGAACTCTGTGCTCTGGGCGGCGGCCACCACCGCCGCTTCGAACGGCTCGGTCAATGCCATGCACGACTCCTACACCCCGCTCGGGGGATTGGTGCCGCTCCTGCTCATCCTGCTCGGTGAAGTGGTCTTCGGCGGGGTCGGCTCCGGCCTCTACGGCCTGCTGGTCTTTGCGATCGTCGCGGTCTTCCTCGCGGGATTGATGATCGGGCGGACGCCGGAGTATCTCGGCAAGAAGATCGAGCCCTTCGAGATGAAGATGGCCTCGCTGGTCGTGCTGCTCATGCCGATTGTGGTTCTCGCCGGCACGGCGGTCGCGGTCGCGATCCCGGCCGGCCGCGCCGCGACCCTGAATCCGGGCCCCCACGGGTTCACGGAGATCCTCTATGCCTTCAGCTCCCAAGGCAACAACAACGGGAGCGCCTTCGCGGGGCTGAATGCGAACACGCCGTTCTACAATCTGACCGGTGGCCTGGCGATGCTGGTCGCGCGCTTCTGGCTGGCGATCCCTGTGCTGGCCCTGGCCGGCTCGCTGGCCCGGAAGACGCCGAGGCCGGCGGGGCCCGGAACTCTGCCGACCCACACGCCGCTCTTTGTCCTGTTGCTGGTCGGGCTTGTGCTGATCGTGGGGGCCTTGACGTTTGCCCCGGCGCTGGCCCTCGGCCCCGTTGTCGAGCACCTGCTGATGGCGGGAGCACGCTGAGAGGCTTCCGATGACGACGCCGGCTTCGCCACGCCCGCTCTTGCACTGGCCGCTGCTCCGCCTGGCCCTGGCGGACTCGCTGCGGAAGCTGGACCCGCGCCAGCAAGTCCGCAACCCGGTCCTGTTCGTGGTCTTCGTTGGCGCGATCCTGACCACGGGCCTCGGCCTGCAGGCGCTCGTCGGCCGCGGGGACGAGCCCGTCTGGTTTATCCTGGGCGTGACGCTCTGGCTCTGGTTCACCGTCCTGTTCGCGAACTTCGCCGAGGCCCTGGCGGAGGGGCGCGGGAAGGCCCAGGCCGCCGCCCTGCGCCGGGCGCGCCGCGACCTCGCCGCGAAGAAGCTCGCCGAGCCCCGAATCGGCGCTGCCTACGCGCTCGTGCCGGGCCACTCGCTCGCGAAGGACGATGTGGTCCTCGTCGAGGCGGGGGACTTCATCCCCTGCGACGGCGAGGTCATCGAGGGGATCGCCTCGGTGGACGAGAGCGCGATCACCGGCGAGAGCGCGCCGGTCATCCGGGAAAGCGGCGACCGCAGCGCGGTCACGGGCGGGACCCGCGTGCTCTCCGATTGGTTGGTCGTCCGCGTCACGACCAGCCCGGGCGAGACCTTTCTGGATCGGATGATCGCGCTGGTGGAGGGGGCCAAGCGCCAGAAGACCCCCAACGAGATCGCACTGACCATCCTGCTGGCCGCCCTGACCCTGATCTTCCTGCTCGCGACCGTCACGCTCCTGCCGTTCTCGCTCTACAGCGTCTCGGCCGCGGGCCAGGGGACGCCGGTCTCCGTCACGGTCCTCGTCGCCCTGCTGATCTGCCTGATCCCCACGACCATCGGAGGGCTGCTCTCGGCGATCGGGATCGCGGGGATGGATCGCATGGTCCAGGCGAACGTCATCGCGATGTCGGGCCAGGCCGTCGAGGCGGCCGGCGACGTGGACGTACTCCTGCTCGACAAGACCGGCACGATCACGCTCGGCAACCGCCAGGCGGTGGCGTTTCTCCCGGCCGAGGGGGTCAGCGAGACGGCCTTGGCCGACGCCGCCCAGCTTGCCTCCCTCTCGGACGAGACGCCCGAGGGGCGCAGCATCGTCGTGCTGGCCAAGGAGCGGCACGGCCTGCGCGGCCGCGACCTCCAGGCGCTGGGGGCGACGTTTCTCCCCTTCACCGCCCAGACACGGATGAGCGGCGTGGACCTGAACGGCCGGCAGATCCGCAAGGGGGCGGCCGACGCCATCGAGGCCTTTGTCGCGAAGCGGGGCGGCCAGATGCCGCCAGCGGTCCAGCAGACCGTGGACGCGGTCGCGCGGCAGGGCGGGACCCCGCTGGTGGTCGCGGACGGCGCGCGGGTGCTGGGCGTCATCTACCTCAAAGACATCGTCAAGGGCGGGATCCGGGAGCGCTTTGCCGAACTGCGGCGCATGGGGATCAAGACGATCATGATCACGGGCGACAATCCCCAGACGGCGGCGGCCGTCGCGGCGGAAGCCGGCGTGGACGATTTTCTCGCCGAGGCGACGCCTGAAGCCAAGCTCACGCTCATCCGCGAGCTGCAGGCGGGCGGGCACCTGGTCGCGATGGCCGGCGACGGGACCAACGACGCCCCGGCGCTCGCGCAGGCCGACGTGGCGGTGGCCATGAACACCGGCACTCAGGCGGCCAAGGAGGCCGGCAACCTCGTGGACCTGGATTCCAACCCCACCAAGCTCATCGAGGTCGTGGAAATCGGCAAGCAGCTCCTGATGACGCGGGGTGCCTTGACCACTTTCAGTCTGGCCAACGACGTGGCCAAGTATTTCGCCATCCTCCCCGCCGCCTTCGTCGGGACGTACCCGGCGCTGGGATCGTTGAATGTCATGGGCCTGGCCACCCCGGCCAGCGCGGTCCTCTCGGCTGTCATCTTCAACGCCGTGATCATCGTCGCGCTCATCCCGCTCGCGCTCCGCGGCGTCCGGTACCGGCCGGTCGGCGCGGCCCACCTGCTCCGTCGGCACCTGTTGATCTACGGATTGGGCGGGCTCGTCGTCCCGTTCGTCGGCATCAAGCTGATTGACTGGCTCCTCGTCGCCCTGCGGCTCGTCTGAAAGGGACCGATATGCGCGCACAGCTTCGCCCGGCCGTCACGATCCTGCTCGGCCTCACGGTCCTGACCGGGCTCCTCTACCCGCTCGCCATCACTGGCCTCGCCCAGGCCCTGTTCCCCGGGCAGGCCAACGGCAGCCTCCTCGTCCGGGGCGGTCGCCCGGTCGGCTCCGCGTTGATCGGCCAGCCCTTCGACGAGCCGCGGTACTTCTGGGGCCGGCCCTCCGCCACCGCGCCCGTTCCGTACAACGCCGCCGCCTCGGCCGGCTCGAACCTCGGGCCAACGAACAGGGCGCTGCGGCAGGCCGTCGCGGCCCGGATCGCCGCGCTCCGCGCCGCCGACCCGGTCAACCCGAAGGGGATCCCCGTGGACCTCGTGACCGTCTCCGCGAGCGGGCTCGATCCCCATATCAGCCGGGCGGCCGCCGACTATCAAGTCCGCCGGGTGGCCGCGGCGCGCCGGCTGGACGAGGCGACGGTCCGGCAGCTTGTCACCCAGCACACCCACGGCCGCCTGCTCGGCCTCGTCGGCGAGCCCGTGGTCCACGTGCTGGAGTTGAATTTGGCGCTGGATGGCTTAGACTAGAGCGGTCCGCGTGCCGGTCCTGCGACCGGCTGGTCCGAGGGCTCTATGACTCCCCAACGGCCCGATCCCGAGGCCCTGCTCCGGCGCGTGCAGGACGAAGAGGCCCGGCAACGCCGCGGGAAGCTCAAGATCTTCTTCGGTGCGACGGCCGGCGTGGGGAAGACCTACGCCATGCTCGAGGCCGCGCACGAGCAGCGGGCGGACGGGGTGGATGTCGTGGTCGGGTGGGTGGAGACCCACGGCCGGGCCGAGACGGAGGCGCTGCTCGCGGGCCTGGAGGTCCTGCCGCCGCGGGCCATCGAGTACCGCGGCACGACCCTCCGCGAATTCGATCTGGACGCGGCGCGCG
>CAZTUO010000063.1:0-7132 GCA_964616355.1 uncultured Nitrospira sp. | reverse complement strand
TCCTGGTGGACGAGCTGGCCCACACGAACGCCCCCGGTTCGCGCCACGCCAAACGCTGGCAGGACATCCAGGAGCTGCTGGAGGCGGGCGTCCACGTCTACACCACCGTCAACGTCCAGCACCTGGAGAGCCTCAACGACGTCGTCGCCCAGATCACGGGCGTGGTCATGCACGAGACGGTGCCCGACTCGGTCCTGGAGCAGGCCGACGACGTCGAGCTGATAGATCTTCCTCCGGACGACCTCCTGGAGCGCCTCAAGGACGGCAAGGTCTACGTGCCGGAGCAGGCGGAGCAGGCCATGCGGAATTTCTTCCGCAAAGGCAACCTCATCGCGCTCCGCGAGCTGGCACTCCGACGTACGGCCGACCGGGTGGACGCGCAGATGGAGGTGTACCGGCGGGATCACGCCGTGGCCCGGACCTGGCCGGCCGGCGAGCGGCTCATGGTCTGCGTGAACATGAAGCCCCGCGGGGCTCGGCTGGTCCGCGCCGCGCGCCGGATGGCGGCGGGCCTGCACGCCCCGTGGCTGTGCGTCTACGTCCAGACGTCGCGGCATCTGCGGCTGCCGCAGGCGGACCGCGACCGGGTCATCCAGACCCTGCGGCTCGCCGAGCAGCTCGGTGCCGAGACGGTGACCCTCACCGGGGACCGTGTCAGCCAAGAGCTGCTCGACTACGCGCGCGCCCGCAACGTCACCAAGATCATCGTCGGCAAGCCGGTCCGGTCCCGGTGGAAGGAATGGCTCTTCGGCTCGGTCGTGGCCGACCTGGTCCGGAACAGCGGGGACATTGACATCTACGTCATCACCGGCGACGCGGGCGAGGGGCGTCCGCTCATGGCTGGCGTGTTCCAGCGGACGAGCCGCTGGTGGGCCTACGGCCAGGGGGCGGGCGTGGTCGCCCTCTGCTCGCTCGTCGCCTGGCTGCTGTTCCCCGCGTTCGGCACCGCGAACCTCATCATGCTGTACCTGCTGGGCGTGACCGTCGTCGCGGCCCGCAACGGCCGCGGGCCGTCGGTCCTGGCCTCGATCCTGAGCGTGGCGGCCTTCGATTTCCTGTTCGTGCCGCCGTACTGGACCTTCGCGGTCTCGGACGTGCAATACCTGCTCACGTTCGGGGTCATGCTCGTCGTCGGGCTCCTGATCAGCGGGCTTACCGCCCGGACCCGCCAGCAGGCGGAGCTGGCACGCCAGCGCGAGCGGCGGACGGCGGTCCTGTACGCGCTCAGCCGCGAGCTGGCGACGCACCGGCTGGTGGACAACCTCGCGCAGGCGGCGGTCCGGCACATCCGCGCGGTGTTCGAGAGCCGGGTCGCCGTGTTCCTGCCCGATGCGACGGGGCGGTTGATGCTGCAGCCGGGCGAGGGTGTCGCCTTCGCCTTCGACCAGCGCAACGAAGGCGTGGCCCAGTGGGTGTTCGAGCACCGCCAGATGGCCGGTCAGGGCACGGACACCCTGCCGGGAGCGGGGGCGCTCTACCTGCCGTTGGTCGGGACGCGCGGGCCGGTCGGGGTGCTGGCGGTCCGGTCCGAGCAGCCGGGCCGGCTGCTCGATCCGGAGCAGGTCCACCTGCTTGAAGCACTGGCCAGCCAGCTCGCGCTCGCCGTCGAGCGCGCGCGCCTGGCCGAGGAGATGCAGCGCGCGCAGGTCCAGGCCGAAACCGAGCGGCTGCGCAACGCGATCCTGAGCTCCATCTCGCACGACCTCCGCACACCGCTGGCGGCGATCACGGGCGCGGCCAGCGGGCTGCTGGCCGGCCAGGAGACGTTGCCTCCCGCCTCGCGGCGCGACCTAGCCCAGGCGATCTACGAGGAGGCGAACCGGTTGGACCGACTCGTCAGGAACCTCCTGGACATGACCCGGCTGGAAGTCGGCGCCGTGCACCTTCACAAGGAATGGCATCCGCTGGACGAGGTCGTCGGGGCGGCCTTGACCAGGCTGGAAGGCCGGCTCCGCGGCCGGCGGGTGACGACGCAGTTTCCCTCGGACCTGCCGCTCGTCCCGCTGGACGGCGTGCTGATTCAGCAGGTCGTCATCAACCTGATCGAGAACGCGTTGAAGTACGCGCCGGCCGACAGCCCGATCGAGCTGACCGCCGCGACGCAGGACGGAGCGGTCTTGTTCGAGATCGCGGACCGGGGCCCGGGACTGCAGCCCGGTGACGAGCAGCGCATCTTCGACAAGTTCTACCGGGCGAACCCGGAGCGGGAGGGCGGCGTGGGGCTGGGCCTCACCATCTGCCGCGGGATCATCGAGGCGCACGGCGGCCGCATCTGGGCGGAGAACCGCCCGGGCGGTGGCGCGGTGTTCCGGTTTACCCTGCCGCTCGCAGGGGCCGAGCCGCGGCTGGAGCCGGAGAAGGCTGAGCCCCAGTCGGCCGGGTGAGCGCGCCTGCCAAGGGGACCGTATGCCCACTCACCAGGCCACCGTGCTGTTGATCGAGGACGAGCCGGAGATCCGCCGGTTTCTACGGGCGACGCTGCCGCCGGAGGGCTACCAGGTCGTCGAGGCGCTGACCGGCCAGGAGGGGCTCGCGCAGGCGGCTGCACGCAATCCGGACCTGATTCTCCTGGACCTCGGGCTGCCCGATCTGGACGGCCTCGAGGTCGTCAAGCGGGTGCGGGTATGGGGGGCGGTCCCGATCATCGTGCTGACGGCGCGGGACCAGGAGGCCGTCAAGGTGCAGGCGCTGGACCTCGGTGCGGACGACTACGTCACCAAGCCCTTCGGGGTCAACGAGCTGCTCGCGCGGATGCGCGTGGCCCTCCGGCACCGTGCGCGCGTCTCCGCCGAGGCCGCCGACTCTGTGTTCGTTCTCGGCGACCTCAAGGTGGACCTGGAACGGCGACAGGTGTTCGCGGCCGAGCACGAGGTCCATCTCTCCCCGCTCGAGTACAAGCTGCTCACCACCTTGATCCGGCACGCAGGCAAGGTCCTGACCCACCGGCAGCTCCTCAAGGAGGTCTGGGGGCCCTTGCACGTGGAGGACTCGCACTACCTGCGCGTGTACATGCGCCAGCTCCGCCACAAACTGGAGACCGATCCCGCGCGGCCACGGTATCTGGTCACGGAACTAGGGGTGGGGTATCGACTGCGGACCGAGTGACCCCACGCGCGCGTCGCCGGCTCTATGAGGGCGCCGCCCGCTTCCGCTGCACCTCTCTGCGTAGCTAAGCGCCCTATCCTTCCGGATAACCCTCCGAGCGGCTCAGGACCGGCCGCCGGAAACACCCCGCACCACTCTCCTCCCGGAAGTCACGTCGAATCAGTCACTTGCGATGATCGGTCCGGAACAGGCCGCGCGCGGTATTGCCCTTGCTCTCTTCCCGGGCAAGGACGTGGTTAAGACATCCGCGGCAATCGGGGAGGGCCGGGATATGGTGATCGTGATGGCACTAGGGGGCTGGGGGCTGTTCCTGCTGGCGTGGGCCTGATCGCGGCAGCATTGGTGGGCGAGGACCTCGCGGGTCGCGACTGATTCGCCCCCGTCCGGACTTGCACCGGCGTTCCGCCCGGTCTAGAGTAGGGGCTCGCTTCCGGCTTTGTATCCTGTCGTCGAGGGTGGGCGCGCGCCGAATCCACCGGCCGGCAAGCGACCTCGTCGCGGATTGACACGCGACCTTCACCGATACGGGGGCACCATGAGACAGGGGGTACGCGCCGCGATGTGCGCCAGCGTCGGTCTGTTGTTGCTGGGGACCGCCGGCTGTGTCACGACGTCGGATCTGGAGAAGCTCGACCAGGGCCTCACGCAGAAGCTGGAGCAAGGCCTGGGCCAGACGACCGAGGCCGTCCACGGGGCGGTCCGCAAGGAAGTCGGCGACGTGCGCGCCGAGTTGGCGGAGCTGCACGCGGCCGAGCAAGCCAAGCTCGATGACCTGCGGGCGGAGGTGGCTGGGATCCGCCGCGCGCAGACGCAGCGCCAGGACGAGCTGGCCAGGACGCTGGACGTGGTCCGGACGATGCTCGAGACCGAAGTGGTCGGCCTGCGACAGGTCGTCGAGACCCTCAAGACGGACACGAAGGCGGCGCTCCAGCAAGCCGAAGCCAACCAGGTGATGCAACACAAGCTCTTGATGGCGTTGCGGTCGGACCAGGCGACGCTCAAGGATGTGCTAGCGGAGCACGCCGCGGCCAACACGCAGGAGCTTCTGAAGCTCCAGAGCATGGCGGACAAGGTCGCCGCTCAGGTGCAAAGCCTACAGGCGGCGGTCACCAGCCTGAACGCTGGGCTCCAGCAGCTCATGCCGGCTGTCGCCGCCGTCCAGGGCCAGATGCAGGCCTTGAACCAGACCGTCCTGAGCACCTACCGGCTGGAGGAGGCGGCGCTCCGCATCCGGTTGAAGGCGCTGGAGGAGGGGATCAAGCAGCTCGAGCCGGCCGGCCCGCCGAAGGACGCGGCGAGCGGACCGGCCAAGGCCAGCGGGTCCCGGTAGGCGCGCCGCCGTTCGGAGGGGTCACGGCTTGACTGCCTACCGCACTCCCCTGACTCGAGCTGGGCTGGGGCTTCTGCTCGGCCTCCTCTTCTCCTCGAGCGGCTGCGTGCATGTCATCCATGTGAGGCCCGAGCCGGACCGGGTGGCGGTGGAGCCGATCCTGGCCTCCGTGACCATCGAGGTCGCCCGCCTCGCTCAGGAAGGGCCGGGCAGCATCCCGCGCATCTATTACCTGAAGTGGACCAAGCAGGATCTCCGGGAGTCCGTTGAGGGCTATCTCGCGAAGCGGCGCACGTTCGCCGGCCGGGCTGGCGCCGCCGGAGACCTGACGCTGTCGCTCAAGGCCTCCCTGCTCCTGGAGAGTCGGGACCGGTACGTCTTCATCTTCGAGATCGAGGGCACCGTGCTCAAGCGCGGCACGGCGCTCAAGTCCTACAGGGGCCGCGGCCGGGCCGCCGGACCCTGGGTGCGGTGGACCACCGCCTCCGACGAGGAGCCGATCACGGAGGCGGTCCGCCTCGCGCTCGACGAGCTCTTCGCGGCTATCGAGGCCGACCGGGCGGCGCTCCTCGAAGCGCACGGTGCGTAGCGGCTCGCCCGCTGCGCTACCGCTTCGCGGCGGACTGGGCCCGGGCTTGCTCCGCGTCCGCCTGGCCGCCGAGGAACCGGAGCCGTTCCCGGCCACGCAGATGGTCGGGGGTGATGAGATAGTCGCCGCCCATGCTGGTGGTCCAGACGGCCATCGCGGAGTCCTTGTTGCCGCCGGAGAAGGTCAACGTCAGGACGCCGACGGTCCCGCCGACGATGGCGTAAGCCACCTTGGCGGCGCCGTAGGGCACGGTGAGCACCCAGGCGGCGGCGTTGATCCCCCACTCCGACGGCGGCTCTGATCCAGTCGTCTCGCCGGAGCCGGCCGACTGGGCCCGGCTGGCCGGTGCGGCGATGACGCCCAACCACGCGACGAGCAGGGGCAGGGCCGCCGCTCGTACCCAGGCTGTCCGGATCGCGGGATGCCGGCCGAACACGGATCGTCTCTCCTCCTTGCTCATGGGTCACTCCCTCAGGGTGAGCCGAACTCGGCCTCTCCGAGGCGACATCATACGCCAGTTTACGGGCCGGCTCCAGAGGAGAGTGCGATGTGGGGACGAGGACCGATGAATGGCGACCTTTACCGTATCGTGCGGGTCGAGCTGTGGCCGATTGACGTGCCCATCACCGATCCGTTCGTCGTCGCGACGGGTGCGCGGCGCACCGCCCAGAACGCGATCGTCCGCGTCACGCTCGCCGGCGGGGCGAGAGGGTACGGCGAGATCGCGCCCTTTCCGGAAGTGGGTGGCGAAGATCGCGCTGCCAGCCTGGAGACTGCGGCGCGGCTTGCCCGGGCGGCCCTGGAGGAGTCCGCCCTCCGGCTCCGGCGGCTCGCCTCCCTGTTCCATGAGATGGCTCCGCGGCCCGCTGCGGGCTGGAGACGGCGTTGCTGGACGCCCTCTGCCGGGCCGCCGGCCTGCCGCTGTGGGGATTCTGGGGCGGGGCCGACCTGCGCGAGCGCGAGACGGACATCACGATCCCGATCGCCGACCGCGAACAGACCGTGACGCGGGCGTGTGGCTGGTACAAGCGGGGCTTCCGGCTCTTCAAGACAAAGATCGGGACCGATGTGGACGAGGACGTTCGCCGGGTGGAGGCGCTCCACCGCGCGTTGCCGAATGTCTCGTTCATCGCCGACGCCAACCAGGGCTATACCCGGGCAGAGAGCCGCGCCTTCGTGAAAGCCGTGCGCCGGTTCGGAGGGAACCTCCTCCTGTTGGAGCAGCCGGTGGCGAAGGACGACCTCGAGAGCCTCGCCGCGCTCCGGCATGAGGCGGGCGTCCCCGTGGCTGCGGATGAATCCGTCCGGAGCCTCGAGGACGCGAAACGGCTCGCCCGGGCGCAGGCGGTGGACTTTCTCAATATCAAGATCACGAAGAGCGGGGTGCTCGCGGCGCTGGAGATCGCGGCCTTCGCGCGGGCGGCGGGCCTTCGTCTGATGATCGGCGGGATGGTCGAGACCCGTGTCGCGATGGGCTGCGCCTTCGCCCTGGTCCTCGGCGTGGGCGGGTTCGACCTCCTCGACCTGGACACGCCGCTCCTGCTGGCGGCCGATCCTGTGAAGGGCGGCTATCGCTACGCCGGGCCCCTCCTGCAGCCCTGGAATGGTCCGGGCCTCGATCTCGAGGTGGAGGGCGTCGCCGTACTGACGATCGCATGACCGGGCCGGACGCCCGAGGGGTCTGCTCCCGACGGTTTCAATCGGGGGCCAGCCGAAGGATTGACAACACGAGTGGCCCTGCTATAGCGTTGCCCCAGCACTCTCGCTTGGGCCGGTGCGGGTCGTCAGCAGGACTCGGCCGGCGTCAGCCGGACCCACCAGAGCAGCGGGGTGGTCCGGATCTTGGCGGAGGCTCACCTGTGTGGCCTACCTCGCGCCTGACGACGGTTGGTCTCGTCCTCGCGCTGCTTGTGGGACTGTCCCTGGGACGCCCCAGGGCATTCGCCGCAGACCAGGCGGGGAAGCCGAGCCCGCCCGCCGGGTCAGCGCCCGCCGCCAATGCCAACCGGGACGGGAAGGCGGTCGCGGAGGAGGCCTTCCGCAAGATCCTGGCGGAGGGAATGGTCGTCTCCATTCCTCCTGTGGACCAGCTCAAAAGCCTCGTCGAG
>CAZTUO010000062.1:7050-12905 GCA_964616355.1 uncultured Nitrospira sp. | reverse complement strand
GCCCCGCGGGACGTCGAGAACACGCGGCTGCTCACCTGGGAGGCCAAGGACGGGAACGACGACCAGTGGCTGTACCTGCCGGATCTGAAGAAGACCACCCGGATCGCCTCGAGCGGAAAAAAGAACCGGTTCATGGGGACGGATTTCGCCTACGAGGATCTCCGGCCGGAGACTCTCTCCCTCCACACCTACAATCTGGTCGGCTCGGAAGCGGTGGACGGCCAGGACTGTTTCGTCATCGAGGCGCTGCCCGCCACCGACAAGGAGGCGGAGGAGAGCGGCTACAGCAAGCGCAAGCTGTGGGTCCGGAAGGACGTCTATTACACGGTCAAGCGCGAGTTCTACGACAAGAAGGGGCAGCTCGAAAAAGTCCAGGAAGACCGGAAGCTCCAGCAGGTCAAGGGCAGCGTCTGGCGGGCGAATGAGGTGGAGATGCGCGACGTGCAGGCGGGCACCAGGACAGTCGTGACGATCGAGGCCCGCGCGCACGACAAGGGCCTGAAAGAGAGCCTCTTCACCGCCTCGGCGCTGGAGCGGGGCGGGCGGTGAAGAGGCCGGCTGACGAAGGGGCAGCCGGGCTCGCGGGCGGCCTGAGGCGGTGACGAGGGCACGGCCGAGCATGAAGCGGCTGATGCGCTGGATCGCGGACCATCCCCTGCTCGGCATGGGCTTGGTCCTGGCGGCGACGGCGGCGTTCGCCTTCCAGATCCCCAAGCTGGAGGTGGACACCTCCGCCGAGGGCTTGATGCTCGAAAAGGATCCGAGCAAGGCCTATTACGACAAGATCAAGGCGAAGTTCGGGAGCGACAGCCTGACGATCGTCCTGGTCAAGGCGGACGACGTCTTCGCCGCGTCGGTCCTCCAGAGCATCAAGCGGCTCTCGGACGCGATCGAGCGCCTGCCGGGGGTCTCCCGGGTCGAGAGCCTGACCACGGTGAACAACCTCAAGGGCGAGGGCGACTCGCTCAACACCGAGCCGCTGGTCGGCGCCCGGGTGCCGACGGACCCGCCGCGGCTTGCGAAGATCCGCGCCGACGCGCTCGGAAACCGGATCTTCGTCGGGAACATCGTCGCCCGGGACGCCAAGGCGGCGGCGATCAACGTCTACACGGACCCGACGCCGGGCGACCAGGGCTTCAACAAGCGCTTCAGCGACGCGGTCGAGGCGCTGATCGCCCAGGAGGTCGCGACGGGGCTCTCGCTCTACCAGATCGGCGGGCCGCTCACGAAGGTCACGTTCGGCGACTTCATCCGGCAGGACCAGATCCATCTCGTCCCGCTCTCGCTGGCCGTCCTGCTCGTCGTGCTGCTCCTGGCCTTCCGGATGGTGCAGGGCGTCGCGATCCCGATCGTCACGGGCTTGGTCAGCATCACCTGGGGGCTGGGCTGGATGGCGCTCCTCGGCATCCCGGTGAACGTGATCACGGCGATCATCCCCTCGCTGCTGATCGCCATCGGGTTCACCGAGGACGTCCACATGATCGCCGAGTACCACCAGGCCCTGCGGCAGGGCCTGGACAAGGTCGCTGCGGTCCGGCACATGGCCGAGCACGCCGCCCTGCCGATCCTGATTACGACGGGCACGACGGTCGTCGGGTTCGGGAGCCTCATGACGAGCGACATCACGATGCTGATCCAGTTCGGCCGGGCGTCGGCGCTCGCGCTCGCCTCGAATTTCGTCATCACGATCGTGCTCGTCCCCGCCCTGCTCCGGCTCCTGCCCGTCCCGCGGCGGTTCCGCGCCCTGGCGCTCGCGCAGGAGTCCCCCGAGGGCACGATCGCCGCCTGGATGGAGCGGCTCGGCCGCTTCAACCTGCGCTACCGCCGCCCGATCGTCGCCGCCACGGCCCTCCTGGTCGCCGGGTCGCTGCTCGGGTGGTACTTCCTCAAGGTCAACACGGACTTCATCAGTTACTTTCCCGAGTCCTCTTTCATCCGGCAACGGACCCTGGACCTCCACCGCTCGCTCGCCGGTGCCGTGAACTTCTATGTCGTGGTCGAGACCGGTCGGGCGGACGGGGTCAAGCAACCGGAGGTGCTCGAGGCGGTGGCGGGGCTCCAGGAGTTCCTCGCCGGCACGGGCCTGGTGGACAAGAGCGTCTCGGTCGCGGACTACGTGCGGACCATGCACCGGGAGATGAACCGCGGCGATCCGGAGCTGGAGCGGATCCCCGCCAGCGCCAACCTTATCGCCCAGTACCTGCTCGTGCTCGACGGCAAGGACCTGGCCAAGTACGTGGACGCGGACTACTCGACGGCCAACATCGTGGTGCGGCACAACATCACGAGCTCGTGGGAACTGTCGGCGCTCCTGGCGCGGCTCGGCGAGTACGTCAAGGCACGCGTGCCGCCGGGCGTCCGCGTCGCGACCACGGGCGAGGGCGTCCTGATCAACCACGCGGCCGACTTCATGGCGATCAACGAGATCACGAGTTTCTCCTCTACCTTCGTGATCATCGGCCTGCTGCACTCGCTGCTGTTCATGTCGCTCAAGGCGGGTTTCCTGTCGCTGATCCCGAACGTGATCCCGATCCTGCTGAACTTCGGGCTGATGGGGCTCCTGGACATCCCGCTGAACACGGGGACGGCCCTGATCGCGACGATCGCCATCGGGATCGCCGTGGACGACACCGTCCACCACATGGTGCGGTACAGCCGGGAGCTGAACGAGCGCCACGACCAGACCGCCGCGATGTTCCGCACGATGAAGGCCCAGGGACAGCCGATCCTCTCCATCTCGCTCGCCCTGGCCGGCGGGTTCCTGGTGCTCATCTTTTCGAACTTCGTCCCGACCTTCTATTTCGGCGCCCTCTCTGCCCTCGTGATGCTGGTCGCGGCCGGGACCGAGCTCGTGATCACGCCGATCCTCATGCACTCAACGCGCCTGGTGACGCTCTGGGACCTGATCCTGGTCAGGATGAGCCCCGAGCTGGTCCGCGCCGCGCCGCTGTTCCGCGACCTGAGCCGGTGGGAAGCCCGCAAGGTGGTGCTCTTGGGGCGGCTCCGGACGCTCGCGGCCGGCGAGCCGCTGATCCGGACCGGCGAGACCGGGACCGAGTTCTACATGCTGGTCACCGGGCGGGCCCAGGTGCTCGCGCGGGATCTGGACGGCGCGGCCCAACCCCTCGCGATCCTGGAGCCGGGCCATGTCTTCGGCGAGATGGGGCCGCTGGAAGGCGCCCCGCGCTCCGCGGACGTGGTGGCCCTGGAGCCGGCGGAGGTGCTGGCGCTCGACTATGCGGCCCTCGAGCGGATCCGGAGGCGGTTCCCGTTCACGGGCGCGAAGCTGTTCTTGAACCTGGCCCGGGTGCTCAGCGAGCGCCTGCGCGCGACCACGCAAGCCTATGTCCGGGCGCCGGCGGGAGGGGCGAGGCCATGAGCCAGACTGCACCCGACGCCCCGGCGCGGACCTACAACTACCTGATCATCAGCGACCTCCACCTCAAGGAGGCCGAGAAGAACCCGGCTGGCCGGCTCTTCTACTTCGACCAGGACTTCACCGACTTCCTCCGGCACTACCGGCATACTTACGCGGGGCCGCACCGGTGGCGGCTGATCATCGGCGGCGATTTCATCGAGTTCTACCACCGGATCAACGAGGCCCTGAACCCGCGCAGCAAGCTCCTGCGCGGCACCGAGCTCACGGAGACCGACCTCACGTTCTATCCCGGTACCGAGTGGCCGAAGTCCGTCTGGAAGCTCGACCGCATCCTCCGGAGCCACCAGTTGCTCCTGATCGCGCTCGCCCGCTTCATCCTCGAAGGCAACGAGATCCATATCCTGCGCGGGAACCACGATCTCGAGTTCTTCTGGCCGCAGGTCCAGGAGCAGTTCCGCGCCCTCGTGGCCGAGCACCATCCGGCGACCGTGACCTATATGGAGATGAAGAGTCTGGTCCAGGACCGCATCCGGTTCGTCCCCTGGTTCTACTACGAGAGGGGATTCCTCTACGTCGAGCACGGCCACCGTTACGATCCCTACTGCTCGAACGCCCATCACCTCTGTCCGGTCCTGCCCTGGAAGCTGGATCGGCTGGAGATGGCCTTCTCGGCCTTCACCATGCGGTACTTCGTCGCCCGGCTCCACTACGCCGACCCCGCCTCCATGGAGAACTTCAGCTCGGTCCCCAAGTACCTGGGGCGGCTCTTCCGGAACAACCTCGCGCAGATCTTGGAGATTCCCCGGTACTACATCGAGATGGTCGTCCGCACGCTCGGCAAGGTCCAGCGGGACCCGGCGCCGGACCCCGCGCTGGAAGAGCGGGAGGCGCAGACCCGCGAGGCTATCCGGGCGGCCTACGGGTTATCCCAGGACGCGATGCGGACGTTGAGCGGGCTCGCCCACCCGCCCGTCCTCTTGAGTCGCTGGGAGACGGTCAAGTGCTTCCTGCTCGATCTGCAGGTGGCGACGCTCCTGGTGCTGGGGCTCGGCCTGGGGGGCTGGCTCGGCGCCTCGGACCAGGCGCTGGCCTGGGGCGCGGCGGTGGGGGCGGCGCTGGGCCTCGGCGCGGTCGTCTGGCTGGGGCGGCGACGCATCGTCGCCTTCAACGACCACCGCAACCTGCGCGAGATCGCGCGCACGATCCGTGACGCGGTCGGCTGCCGCTACGTCGTCTTCGGCCACTCGCACGACCCGGACGCCTCTCCCCTGTCACCCGACCGCGACGCCTGGTACTTCAACGTGGGCACCTGGGTGCCGCGGGGCCGGGAGGGGCAGTTCATCTTCCTGGAGATTCTCCACGGGGCGGCGGGACCGGAGGCCCGGCTGATGCGGTGGAACCGGGCCGAGCAGCTTCCGGTCGAGGTGGAGGCGGCCAGCTATGCCAAGGGAACCAAGGAACGGAGGGCGCTGCTCCACGGCGCCGGCGGCGGGCCGGCTACGTCTTGAGCTGCTGGAGCTGCCGCTCCAGTGCCTTTACCTTGGCCTCCAGCTCCTGGGCGTGCTCCTGCAGCTTGTAGATGAGCATCCGCTCGTTCAGGCCCGCCTCGATGATCCGGAGCATATCGTCGTTCTGCCAAGGCTTCTCCAGGTACTGGTACAACCGGATCTCGTTGATCGCGCGGATCGCGCTCTCCTTGTCGGCAAAGCCGGTTAGGATGATAAGCTGGATCGCAGGGTAGAGCCGCCGGACCTCGCGGAGGAACGAGACCCCGTCCATCTCGGGCATCAAGAAGTCGGAGATGGCGAGGTCGATCGGGTTGAACTTAATGGCCTCCAGGGCCGCCTTGCAGGACGTAAAGGCGAAGGGCTCGTGCTCGGTCTCGAGACTGATCAGCGTCCGCAGGCTGTTGACGACGATGTCCTCATCGTCCACGATGAGGATACGCTTTAACTGGCTGGCCACGCGAAGCCTCGCCCGGGTGGAGACAGGAACCGACGTGAACGGCCGGCAAATTCTAGGGAGCTTGCCGGGGGAATTCAACACATTTCACCGCCACGGCGGGTTGCGAAGCCGCCCTGGCGGCGGGCCCCGGTGCTGAGAGAGTCCGGTGAGCCCCTCGAGCCCCATGCCCGCCGCCCCGTCCCGGGCCTGGATCACCCGGACGGTCCTCGGGATCGTGCTCGCCACCTTCTGCTCGGACTTCGGCCATGAGATGGCCACGGCCGTGCTCCCCCTATATCTCGCCGCGCTCGGCCTGGGGCCCGCCGCCCTGGGGCTCATCGAGGGCATCGCCGATTTTCTCGTCAGCATCTCGAAGCTCGCTGGCGGGGCGCTCGGGCGGCACGTGCGCGACAAGCGGCCCTGGGCGTCGCTGGGGTACCTCGTCACGGCCGTCGCGACCGCGGCGCTGGCCTTGGCCGGCGGGGTCGCGGCGCTGGTCACCCTGCGCGGGGCCGCCTGGATCGGCCGCGGG
>CAZTUO010000062.1:0-7017 GCA_964616355.1 uncultured Nitrospira sp. | reverse complement strand
GTTGCGGGACGCGCTGCTCGCCGAGGCGGTAGCACCCACCTACTACGGCCGCGCCTACGGGCTTGAGCGGGCGGGGGACATGGCGGGCGCGGTGGCAGGCCCGCTCGCCGCGTCGGCTCTGCTCTTCCTCGGCGTCGCATTCCGCGACATCCTCCTTTGGACGCTGATCCCGGGGCTGCTCGCCGCGGGAGCGATGTTCTTCATGACCAGGGAGCGGGCCGGGACGGCCGCCGCTCGGGAGGACGGCCCGTCAGCCGCCGCCCGTCCGAGCTTTCCACGGGCCTTCTGGCTCTTCCTGATCGGCGTGGCGCTGTTCGGTCTAGGGGACTTCTCCCGGACCTTCCTGATCTGGCTGGCGGCCCGGGATCTGGGCGGGGCGAGTCCGGCCGCAGACCAGGTCACCGGGCTGGGCTCCGCCGCCGCATTGCTGTACCTGTTGCACAACCTCGTGAGCGCGAGCGCGGCCTATCCCGTCGGCCACCTGGGGGACCGCCGGTCCCGCTACGCAGTCCTGCTCTGGGGCTACGGCCTGGGCGTGGCCACCAACGGGCTGCTCGCGGCGGCGAGCGGGCGGCTCGGCTGGCTGGTCGTCGTGATCGTGCTGTCGGGCGTGTATATCGCGGTCGAGGAGACGTTGGAGAAGGCCGTCGCCGCCGAGATCCTGCCGCGCGAGCTGTGGAGCCTGGGCTTTGGCATCCTCGCCTGCGCGAACGCCGCCGGCGACCTCCTCTCCAGCCTCTACGTCGGCGCGCTGCTTCAGGCCGGCGCGGCGGGCTGGGCCTTCGGCCTGGCGGCCGCCTTCGGGTTCATCGGGACGGGGTGGCTGGCGGTCGTCGGGAGGACCGCGAAGGCGACCAACGCCGCTCGCCCGGTATAGAATCCCAGGGCGCGGCAGGGGTCGGCCTGCCCGGCTCAGGCGCTCCGGCTCGACCGCACTAAGCCTCGTCTCGGCTGGCCTGCGGAACTTGCGGGCTCCTTGCGCTCAGCGCGAAGCCAGCTTCGAACAGTCCTCGGCCTGGCCACCCGTTGCCTTCTGAAGGCAACGGGTCCCCGGCGCACCGCCTCGGCTCGCTAAGTGGCGGTAAGACCCGGCCGCCTCACCGTCTCGGCGGCGCGCACAGACGTGGTGCTCCTTATTCGTCGCACCATGCGCCCCTCGCCTCCGCGAGTCGCGACGCAGGCTGCCCCACCCCTCGTCACCCTGGCAGCGCCTGGTAGAACCCGTTCACCTGGACCAGTGCGATCGGGGTGTCGAAGAGGCGGCTGAGGTTGGCCGCGGTGAGCACGTCCGCCTTCTTCCCGTCGGCGACGACCGTGCCGGCCTTGAGCAGCACGACGCGCTCGATCTCCGGCGGGATCTCGTGGAGATGGTGGGTGGCGAGGATGACGGTCTTGCCTGCCCGCATGAGCCGGCGGACGATCTCCAGGTACTGAAAGCAGGCCTTCACGTCGAGCCCGCTGGTCGGCTCGTCGAAGACGAGCGCCTCCGGATCGTGGATCAAGGCGCGGCCGAGGAGGACGCGGCGCTGCTCGCCGGTGGAGAGCGTGGCGAAGGGGCGGTCACGCAGGTCCGCCACCCCGAGCTGCGCCATGAGCCGGGCGGCCCGCGCCCGCTCGTCGGCCGGGAAGGATTGGTGGTTCCAGACGCCGAGGCTGGCATAGAGCCCGGAAAGAATGACCTCGACGCCCGTGGCGTCGTCCGCGTACTGGTGCTGGAGGTCGTGGGAGACGAGGCCGAGCCGCTTGCGCAGCGCCCAGACGTCCCACCGCTCCTGGCCGAAGAGCCGCACGGCGCTCCCCTCCCGCGGCACCCAATAGAGCTCCCGCGAGAGCAGCTTGAGCAGCGTGGATTTCCCCGCCCCGTTCGGGCCGAGAATGGCCGTCTGCTCTCCCTGCGCGATCTCCAGCGAAAGATCCTCGAACACGCAGGTGTCGCCGCGAAAGATGGTGGCGTGCTGGATCTCGAGGATCTTGGGCACGGCCGTACCATAACATCGGACGCCCGGTCGCGTACAGGCAGGCTAGCCCGGCTGGCCCACCTGGCTCGCCGCCGCGACGACTAGCCGCGTCACCCGCTCGATGAAGGCCAGGTCCAGCGTGTCGAGCGTGTCCGTCGGCTGGTGGTAGTGGGGGTTGCGGAAATTGGCGGTGTCGGTGAGCATGACGGCGGGATAGCCGTGGCACCAGAAGGCGGCGTGGTCGCTCCGCCGGGTGTCGGGCAGCAACTCGCCCTGGCCCGGCACGACGAGCGGGACGGTCTTGAGGTCGGGGACGTCGCGCCTGGCCGCGCCCTCGATCGCGGCCACGAGTCCGGCCGAGGTGGTGTTCCCGACGACGGCGAGAAAGTCGCCCGTGGTCGGCACGACGAGCGGGACACCAGGCGGCACCTGCTGGGTGCCCTCCTCGGGCCGCGCGTAGCCGACGCATTCCAGCACGATCGCGCCGCGGATCTGCACGCCGCCGGCGCGGAGCTGCGCCGCGTAGGCGAGGCTCCCGAGCAGGTTGGCTTCCTCCAGGCAGAAGCCGATGAACCGCACCGGCGCGGGCGGTGGCGCCACGGCCAGGCGGCGCGCGGCCTCCAGCAGCACGGCGAGGGCGCTCGCATTGTCGTCGGCGCCGGGCGAGCCCGGCACCGTGTCGTAATGGGCGGCGATGATTAGGGGCGGGCTGGCGTCGGATGTCGCGCCGGGCAGCTCCGCGATCACGTTGCGATAGGTCCCGCCGAGCGCGTTGAAGTCGTGGAAGCACACGGCCAGTCCGAGCCCACGGAACTGCTCGGTGAGATAGGCTTCGGCGCGGCGGAGGGCGTCGGGCGAAAAGAGCGGATGGCGTTCGCCGATGAGGGCAGCCAGATGCTCTTGGAGGCGGCGGGTCACCCTAGCGCGCGGGAGTCACGGCACCGTGACGCCGAGGTCGCGTGCGGTGGCCGGGACGGCCCCGGCCTGCCGCATCTCCGCGATCGCCCGCGCGCAGTCGCCGGGGGTCGCGTCAATGCCGCGGATCGCGTCCTCCAGCAGCACGACCCGCAACCCGATCCGGCAGGCGTCCAGCACCGTGTGCTTCACGCAATAGTCGGTGGCGAGCCCGGAGACGTAGAGCGTCTCGACGCCCAGCTCCCGCAGCCGCTCCTCAAGCGGCGTGCCCTCGAAGGAGGAGTAGGCCTCCTTCTTTGGATCGGTGGCCTTGGAGATGATGAGCGTGCCCGGCGGGAGGATGAGCTTGGGATGGAACTGGGCGCCCCGCGAGCCCTGGACGCAGTGCACAGGCCAGGGGCCGCCGTTCTCCTTGAAGGAGCAGTGGTTGGGCGGATGCCAGTCGCGCGTCGCGACGATCGGCAAGCCCCTGCGGTGAAACAGCCGGATGTATTCGTTGATCACCGGGATGATCTCGTCCCCGCCGGGCACCGCGAGCGCGCCGCCCGGGCAGAAGTCCACCTGGATGTCCCCCAGGAGGAGAGCGCCCCTCTCGTCCGGGTGCTTGCCGGCTCCTTTGGCCTGCGCCTTCATCGAAAAAGCCTTCAACTTTGAGCCTTCAGCCGTTTTGGGCGGACCGCTGGCGGTTTCTCCTAGGACACGATCTCGGTGCCGATGCCCTTGTCGGTAAAGACCTCCAGCAGGATCGCGTGGGGCATGCGCCCGTCGATGATGTGCGCCTTCCGGACGCCGCCGTCAAGAGCCGCCAGGCAGGCCTGGACCTTCGGGAGCATTCCCTCGGTGATCACGCCCTTCTTGACCATCCGCTGCATGTCCTTGCGCGAGAGCGTGGAGATGTGCCGGCCTTTCGCGTCCCGGATGCCCTTGACGTCGGTCAGCACCAGGAGTTTCTCTGCCTTGACGGCGGCCGCGACCGCCCCCGCGACCAGGTCCGCGTTGATGTTGTACGTGTGCCCCGCCCGGTCGGTGCCGATGGGGGCGATGACCGGGATGAATTGCTCCTGCTGGAGCCGCACGAGCAGGTCCGGGTTGACGGCCTGCACGGCGCCGACGAGACCGAAGTCCTCGTCCGGCTCGCCGTCCGGCTCGGTGTAGAGGCTCTCCGCCCAGGCCTTCGCGGTGAGCGGCTTGGCCATGATCAGGCCGCCATCCTTGCCGGTGAGCCCGACCGCGCGGGCGCCGTGCCGGTTCAGGAGCGCGACGATCTCCTTGTTGATCTTGCCGCCGAGGACCATCTCGACCACATCCATGGTCGGCCGGTCGGTCACGCGCACGCCCTGCCGGAACTTGGCCTCCAGGCCCAGCCGGTTCAGCATCTGGTCAATCTGCGGCCCGCCGCCGTGGACGATGACGGGGTTCAGCCCGACGTACTTCATCATGACCACGTCCACCGCGAAGCCTTCCTTGAGGCTGTCGTCCGTCATCGCCTTACCGCCGTACTTGATCACGACGGTCTTGCCGGCGAACGTGCGGATGTAGGGCAGGGCCTCGACCAGGATATTGGCCTTCTTGATCAGTTTGTTCATCTCCTCGAGCTCCTAGCTTGCAACGAATAGCTCGTAGCGAAGGGCTTCAACCGATCATCAGGCGTCCTGGTCCCGTTATCTGGCTGCGAGCTGTTCCGCTGCTCGCTGTCAGCTAGAGGATGAACCGGCTCAGGTCCTCGTCCTTCACGATCTCGCGCAGCCGCTCCTTCACGTAGGGGGCGTCAATGACGAGCTTCCGGTCGGTCAGCTCGGGCGCCTCGAACAGCACGTCCTCCAGCAACCGCTCCATGACCGTGAACAGCCGGCGCGCGCCGATGTTCTCGGTCCGCTCGTTGACCAGCGCGGCGGTCGCGGCGATCTCGTCCAGCCCGTCCCGCGTGAAGTCGAGCGCGACCCCTTCCGTGGCGAGCAGGGCCTGGTATTGCCGGACGAGCGCGCCGCGGGGCTCGGTGAGGATCCGGATGAAGTCCTCCTTGGTGAGGGGCTCCAGCTCGACGCGGATCGGGAAGCGCCCCTGCAGCTCGGGGATCAGGTCCGAGGGCTTGGCGACGTGGAAGGCCCCCGCCGCGATGAACAGGATGTGATCGGTCCGGACCGGGCCGTATTTGGTGTTGACGGTGGAGCCCTCGACGATCGGGAGGAGGTCGCGCTGGACGCCCTCTCGGGACACGTCGGGCCCCAGGTGTCGCTCGCGCCCGGCGATCTTGTCGATCTCGTCGAGGAACACGATTCCCGTCTGCTCGACCTTGGCGACCGCCTCCCGGATTACCTCGTCCATATCGATGAGCTTCTGCGCCTCCTCCTGGGCGAGGTACTTGAGCGCCTCCGGCACCTTGACGAGGCGCTTCTTCTTCCGGCCGGGAAACAGGCCGCTGAGCATGTCGCGAAGGCTGCTCTCCAGCTCCTCCATGCCGCCGACGTTGGAGATGACTCCAATCGGCAGGCCTCGCTCCTTCACCTCTAGCTCGACGGTCCGGTGATCGAGCTGGCCCTCGCGGAGCTGAAGCCGGAGCTTCGAGCGGGTCGTCTCGTAGGATTCGCTGCCGGTCATAGGCTCCGCCCGCTCCTCGCCAAAGAAGCCGGGGGACGGCCGCTGGCCGGCGGGCGGCAACAGGAGGTCGAGCAGCCGCTCCTCGCCCAGCTCTTCCGCTTTCTGCTGCACGCGTTCCATGTGCGCGGCCTTGACCATCCCGACGGCCAGGTCGGTGAGGTCCCGGATGATGGACTCCACGTCGCGGCCGACATAGCCGACCTCGGTGAACTTCGAGGCCTCGACCTTGAGGAAGGGCGCCTGCGCAAGCTTGGCCAGCCGCCGCGCGATCTCCGTCTTCCCGACGCCGGTGGGTCCGATCATGATGATGTTCTTGGGGATGACCTCGTCGCGCAGGTCCGGGCCGAGCTGCTGGCGCCGCCAGCGGTTGCGGAGCGCGATCGCGACCATGCGCTTCGCGTCGCGCTGGCCGATGACGTACCGATCCAGCTCCTCGACGATCTGGCGGGGCGTCAGGCTCTCCAGCGTGAGCGGCCGCATGGCCTGGTCGGGCATCGGGTCCGGCATAGGGTCAGCGCTTGAGCTCCTCGATGATCAGGTTCTGGTTCGTGTAGATGTCAAGCCCGCCGGCGATCCGGAGCGCCTCCTCGACGACCTCGCGGGCCCCGAGCTGCGTGTGGCCGAGCAGGGCGCGGGCGGCGGCGAGCGCATAAGGCCCGCCCGAGCCGATCGCCAGGATGCCGTCCTCCGGCTCGATCACGTCGCCCGTCCCGGAGATGATGAAAGAGTGATCGAGGTCCGCGACGGCCAGCAGCGCCTCGAGGCGGCGCAGGACCCGGTCGGTGCGCCAGTCCTTGGCCAGCTCGACCGCCGCCCGTTTCAGATTCCCGCGGTACTCCTCGAGCTTCGCCTCGAACTTCTCGAACAGCGTGAACGCGTCGGCGGTCGCGCCGGCGAAGCCCGCGAGCACTCGGTCCTTGTGCAAGCGGCGCAGCTTCCGCGCGTTGGCCTTCATGACCGTGGTCCCGTGCGTGACCTGGCCGTCCGAGCCCATGGCCACGGCGGCACCGCGCCGGACGCAGAGGATCGTGGTGGACCGGATCGTCATGACGCCGGCGGCTCCCCGCGGGCCCGGTCGGCCGGTGCCCTCCCCGCCCGCGGATGGGCGCGATCATACACCTCGAGCAGCCGGTCCGTCGCCACGTGCGTGTACTTCTCGGTCGTCGCGAGCGAGGCATGTCCCAGCAGCTCCTGGATCGCCCGCAGGTCCGCGCCCTCCTCCAGCAGGTGAGTCGCGAAGGAGTGCCGGAGCGCATGCGGGCTGATTCCGCCGCTGGGCAGGCTTCCGGAATAGCGGCGCACGATCCGCTCCACGCTGCGGGCCGTGAGACGCCCTCCACGCCGGTTCAAGAACACCGGTTCCCTCTGTTCCGCGGGACGCGGGACGCGGGACCCCGGCCCGGTCCGTGCCGGGGCAGGCGCGGCACGGGCCAGGAGTTCGCGGTATTCCCGGATCGCCTCCACCGCGACTTCGCCGATCGGCACGATCCGTTCCTTCCGGCCCTTGCCGCGCAGCCGCACGAGCCCGTCGGCCAGGTTGAGATCC
>CAZTUO010000061.1:3741-13038 GCA_964616355.1 uncultured Nitrospira sp. | reverse complement strand
ATCATCCTACCCACTCACTCTCGAACGTGTCCACTCTCTCAGGGGAGCAGTATATCCCTGAGCACATGGCCCGGGTTTCAGGAGCGAAGGAGGTCGAAGTCCTTGATTTCATTTTTTAAATAGTCTCGCAACCGCTTGATGATCCGGGCCTCCAGTTGCCGGGTCCGCTCCTTGGTGATCCCGTACTTCTGGCCGAGGTCGTCAAGGGTCAGGGGTGTCTCCGAGAGGATCCGGTTCCGCAGGATGTCCTCGTCCCGCTCGTCAAGGGTCTTGATGAACTCCGCCAGCTTGCGCCGGAACAGGGTGCGCAGCTCGTTCTCGGCCAACTGCTCATCGGCCGGCGTCTGCGGGGTCTGGAGAATGTCCAGCAGCGTTCCGTCGGAATCCTCGCTTAAGGGTTGGTCCAGTGAGAGCTCCCAGTTGCCCAGGCGCTGGTCCATCTCGATGACATCGCGCTCGCGCACCTGGAGCCGATCGGCGAGGAGCTTGGTGTCCGGCGCGAAGCCCTGGTGCTCGAGCCGCGCTTTTTCCTTCCGGAGGTTGTAGAAGAGCTTGCGCTGATCCTGCGTAGTCCCGATCTTGACCAGCCGGAAGTTGTTGAGGAGGTATCGGAGGATATAGGCTCGCACCCACCAGGCCGCATAGGCATGGAACCGGACGTTCTTGGTCGGATCGAACTTCTTGATCGCCTGCATGAGGCCGACGTTGCCCTCCTGGATGAGGTCCATATGATCGAAGCCCGTGTGGAGGTATTCGGAGGCGATGGCAACCGAGACCCGGAGGTTGGCCAGGATCAGCTTGACGGCGGCTTCCCGGCTGCCCAGGGCCCGGTATTCGTGGAAGAGCCGCAGCTCCTCCTCCTTCGAGAGATAGGGGTAGCGGCGGACCTCCGCGAGGTACCGCTGCAGGGTCGTGGTGGGAACGATCGCGGTCGAGGAGGCGTCCTCGTCCCGGTCTCCCGCGTTCGCCTGCGCCGCCCGTGCAGCCGGCGGCTCGAGCGAAGCGAACTCACCCCCCTGGTCCTCGAGGTCGTCAGCCTCCGGGATGTCTGCCTGTTCCCTGGATGCGTACCGGTGGTCGGTCATGCGTCTGGCTGTCGGCCTGTGCCGCGGGTGGCACGGATCTATCCGCTGATAAGGGCCCCATTATAAACGGAACGAGGCATCTGCACAAAAGGCGCCGTATCATGGAGACGCGCTTGGACCGCGGAGCCGAGTCCCTGACCGGCGGTCCGCGGCGTTTCCTCTGCTGAGCAAAGCCCGTACGGGGAGGTCGCTATCGTGTCCGGACGGGACGTTTTGAGGTCGTTGCGGAGCGGGCACTGGCCCTCCCTGCTGGGGGCCTGGATGCACTTCGAGATCAGCTTCATGGTCTGGTTGCTGATCGCCGCGCTCGGGGTGGCGATTGCGGAGGAGTTCGGCCTGGGCGCGACGGGGAAGGGGCTCCTGGTGGCGGTTCCGCTGCTGGGCGGGGCGCTGCTCCGCGTCCCGATCGGGGCGGCGACGGATCGGCTCGGGGCCAAGCCGGTCGGGCTCGCGCTCCTCGGTTGCGAGGCGCTGGCGCTGCTGTGGGGCTGGAGCGGGCCGCGGAGCTATCCGGAGATGTTGGCCGTCGGCCTGCTCCTCGGCTCGGCGGGGGCCAGCTTTGCCGTGGCCTTGCCGCTCGCCAGCCGGGCCTACCCGCCGGCGCATCAGGGGATCGCGCTCGGTGTGGCCGCCTCGGCCAACAGCGGCACCGTCCTGGCGATGTGGCTGGCTCCCAGGTTGGCCGACGCCCTCGGCTGGCGCGGGGTCTTCGGCGTCATGGCCGTGCCGGTGGTCGCCACAGGGCTCCTGTTTGCCTGGCTCGTGCCCAGCCACCTCGGCTGGGTCCGTCACGGGACCTACGCCGACTGGTGGGCCACCACGAGGCTGGCGCTCCGTCAGCGCTCGATGTACTGGCTGTGCTTCCTCTACAGCGTCACGTTCGGCGGCTTCGTGGGCCTGTCAAGCTTCCTCCCGCTCTTCCTGCACGACGAGTACGGGCTGCACCCTGTGGCCGCGGGCACGGTGACGGCCGTCTGCGGATTGGCGGGCAGTCTCATCCGGCCGGCCGGGGGGTACGTCGCGGACCGGCTGGGCGGCCTGGCGGTCTTCCGAGTGGTGGTGCCGGCGATTGCCGCGCTGTGGGTGGGGATCAGTCTGCTACCCCCGCCGATCTGGGCAGCCTTCCTGCTGCTCGCCACGATGGCCACGTTGGGATTCGGGAACGGCGTCGTGTTTCAGGTCGTGTCCGACCGGTTTCCCAAACACATCGGCGTCGCCTCGGGGATGGTGGGGGCGGCGGGAGGATTCGGCGGCTTCCTGCTGCCCGTCTGGCTGGGCAGCCTGAAGGACCTGACCGGGACCTACGCGACCGGGTTCCTGCTCTGTGGCGCGATGGCCCTGCTCGCGTGGATCAGCGCCGAGGTCGCGTGGCGGCGCCGGCGCGGCGAGCCGGGGAGCGAGGCCGCCGGTTTTTCCCATTGACACTCCGGGCAGAAAAGTTTTACCTTTTGAGGACTTAGCGCCTGCCGGTTGTGAAGGGGGAACGCCATGGCCTTCGTCTTCGATTCGATTGACGAGGCGATCAAGGAGATCAAGAAGGGTCGGTTCGTCATTCTCGTGGACGACGAGGACCGCGAGAACGAGGGCGACCTCGTGATGGCGGCCGAGAAGGTCACGCCGCAGGCCATCAACTTCATGGCCAAGCATGCGCGCGGGCTGATCTGCCTCGCCTTGACGCCGGAGCGGGTGGAGGAGCTGCAGCTCCCGCCGCAGGCCGCCGAGAACACCGCGACCTTCGGCACCGCCTTCACGGTCTCCATTGACGCGCGCCGGAACATCACGACCGGGATCTCCGCGGCGGACCGGGCGACCACGATCCGGACCGCCATCGATCCGAAGTGCAAGCCGGCCGACCTGGCCCGGCCGGGTCACGTGTTTCCCTTGAAGGCGCAGAAGGGCGGGGTCCTCAAGCGGGCCGGTCAGACCGAGGGGTCGGTGGATCTGGCGCGGCTTGCTGGGCTGTATCCCGCCGCGGTCATCTGCGAGATCATGAACGACGACGGCACGATGGCCCGGGTGCCCGAGCTACAGGCCTTCGCCAAGCACCATCGCCTCAAGCTCGTCACGATCAAGGACCTCATCGAGTACCGGATGCGACGGGAGACGTTCATCCGGCGCGTGGCCAGCGCCAAGCTGCCGACCGTGTTCGGGGAGTTCGAGGCGGTGGTCTTCGAGAACGAGGTGGACGGCGGCACGCACATCGCGCTGGTCAAGGGGCTCATTGACGAGTCGCCGACCCTGGTCCGGGTGCACTCCGGCTGCCTGACCGCCGACGTGTTCGGCTCCCTCCGGTGCGACTGCCGCGACCAGCTCCACCGCGCGATGGAGATGATCCAGAAGGAGGGCCGGGGCGTCCTCCTCTACCTCAACCAGGAGGGGCGCGGGATTGGTCTGCTCAACAAGATCCGGGCCTACCGACTGCAGGACGAGGGCAGCGACACGGTCGAGGCCAACCTGCAGCTCGGCTTCAAGGCGGACCTGCGCGACTACGGGATCGGCGCGCAGATCCTGGTGAACCTCGGCCTCCGCGACATCCGCCTCGTGACCAACAACCCGCGCAAGATCGTCGGCATCGAGGGCTATGGCCTCCGGGTGGTGGAGCGCGTGCCGATCGAGATTCCGCCGCGGGAAGCCAACGAGCGGTACCTGCGAACAAAAAAAACCAAGTTGGGCCACATCCTCAGCAACGTCTGACAAGCCGAAAGGCGTCGTGCCCGACAGGATGCTGAACCACGCCCCCACAGGTCCTGGCGCGACGGGCACCGGGCGCGAGATGAGTCCAGGCGCCTCCCGCCTTTCTTTTCCGGGGCAGGGCTTCGTGTCTCACCGTCGGTGCTCCAGCGGCGGCCGGGCCGGGCGCTGCCGAGGGGCGGGACCGCCGACCAGCCGGCGGCGTGGGCGACGACATGAACACGCGTGAAGGGCATCAGGACGCGACGGGACTGCGCTTCGGCCTGGTCGTCAGCAAGTTCAACGAATTCGTCACCGAGCGCCTGCTCGCCGCTGCCGTCGAGACCTTGACCAAGGCCGGTGCCTGCGAGGACGACCTGGAGGTGGTCCGGGTCCCAGGGGCCTTCGAAATCCCGTTGGTCGCCCGGCGACTTGCCCGGTCCGGCCGATTCGACGCGGTCCTCTGTCTGGGTGCGGTGATCCGCGGGGAGACCCCGCATTTCGAGTACATCAGCGCGGAGGCCAGCCGGGGGATCGCGCAGGTCGCGCTGGACGCGGACCTCCCTGTCGTCTTCGGCGTGCTGACGACGGAGACGGTGGAGCAGGCGCTGGCGCGGGCGGGGACACTGGACCGGAACAAGGGCGCGGAGGCAGCGCGGACCGCCATCGAGATGGCGACCCTGCTGAGGCAGTGGCAAAGGCCGAGCGACAAGCCGGCCAGTGGCCAAGCGGCACGTGGCAGGCTGACGAGAAGGAGAAGGCCGAGGGCCTCTCGACGGAAGTCGCCGTGAGCGTGTGGGGCTGAGGATGGGCATCAGACGGAAGTCCCGCGAGCGCGCGCTCCAGATTCTGTTCCAGTGGGACATCCACGGGACGGCCGGGCCCTGGCTCGAGGATTTTTGGACCCAGCATCCGGCTCCTCCAGAGGTCCGGGAATTCGCGGAGCGGCTCGTGGACGGTGTCCTCCAGCATCGAAGCGAGCTGGACGCGCTGATCGGCGCGCAGGCGAGCCATTGGAAAGTCAGCCGCATGCCGGTCGTGGATCGGAACATTCTCCGAGCCGCGGTCTACGAGCTGCTGTGGATGCCGGACGTACCGGCTCGGGTGACGATCAACGAGGCCATCGAGCTGGCCAAGCGCTTCGCGGAGGAGGAGACCAAGGGATTCGTCAACGGCATCCTGGACCGGATCCTGAAGGTGGACCCGCGGCTCGAAGGGAAGCGGGCGGAGGCGGCGGCCGAAGCGGCCGTGAGGCGTCAGGCGTGAGGCGTGAGGCTCTCCCTGTCCTACGCACCATGCTTCACGAGCGACGAGAGACGGGCGACGAGCAACGGGTGACGCATGCTTGACCGGTACACGCGGCCCCGGATGAAGGCCGTCTGGGAGTTGCGCCGCAAGTACGAGATCTGGCTCGAGGTGGAGCTGCTCGCCTGCGAGGCGCTAGAGCGTGCCGGCAAAGTGCCCCGGGGCGTGACGGCGCGCATCCGCCGGCGGGCCCGGATTGAGCCCGACCGGATCGCCGCGATCGAGCAGGTGGTCAAGCACGACGTCATCGCGTTCCTCGAGTCGCTCGCGGAGTCTGTCGGGCCCGAGGCGCGCTACCTCCACGCGGGGCTCACCTCCTCGGATATCGTGGACACCGCGCTGGCGGTCCAGATGACCGAGGCGCTGGACCTCATCCTCCGGGACCTCGAGGCCTACCTCGCCGTGCTCAAGCAGCGAGCCTTCGAGCATCGCGACACGGTCATGGTCGGGCGCTCCCACGGGATTCACGGGGAACCCGTGTCCTTCGGGTTCAAGCTCGCCATCTGGTACGAGGAAGCGCGCCGGCACCGAGCCCGGCTGCGGGCTGTCCGGGACGAGGTCGCCGTCGGCAAGCTGTCGGGAGCCATGGGAACCTTCGCCCACCTGGGGCCGGAGGTCGAAGCCTTCGTCTGCCGGCGGCTGGGCTTGAAGCCGGATCCCATCTCTAGCCAGGTGGTCCAGCGGGACCGCCACGCGGCCTACCTGTCCGCGCTGGCACTGCTGGCGGCGAGCATCGAGAAGGTGGCGACCGAGATCCGGCATCTGCAGCGGACCGAGGTGCTGGAGGCGGAGGAGTATTTTTCCGCCGGCCAGAAGGGCTCCTCCGCGATGCCGCACAAGCGGAACCCGATCGCCTCGGAGAACCTCTGCGGCCTCGCCCGGATCGTGCGGGCCAACAGCCTGGCTGCCCTGGAAAACGTGGCGCTCTGGCACGAGCGGGACATCAGCCACTCGTCGGTCGAGCGGGTCATCCTGCCGGACAGCACGATCCTCGTGGACTACATGCTGGTCCGGCTGACCGAGCTCATCCGGACCCTCCTGGTCTATCCCGACCGCATGCGGCGCAACCTGGAGCTGACCGGCGGGCTGATCTATTCGCAGCGGCTGCTCCTGGCGCTGGTGGAGCGCGGCGCCCAACGCACGGAGGCCTACGAGGCCGTGCAGCGCAACGCCATGGAGGCCTGGCAGGGCCGCGCGGGCTTCCAGGAGCTGATCGCCAAGGATCCATTGGTGACTAAGTATTTGCGCCCGGCTGAGATCCGGGCCTGCTTCGACCCGCAGCATTACCTGCGGCATCTGGGGAAGATTTTCCAGCGCGTGTTCGGCCGGCCACGGTAGAGCGGCTGAGGGAGGCGGGGTGATGGGGAAGGGCGCATTGCTCTACGAGGGGAAGGCCAAGCGGCTCTACGAGGCCGACCGGCCCGATTGCGTCATCCAGTACTTCAAGGACGACGCGACGGCCTTCAATGCCCAGAAGCGGGGCACGATCGTCGCGAAGGGGGTCGTGAACAACCGGATCTCCGAGCGGCTGTTCCGGCTGCTGGAGGAGAGCGGCGTCCCGACCCATTTCATCGAGCGGCTAAGCGACCGGGAGATGCTGACCAAGAAGGTCCGGATCATTCCGATCGAGGTGGTGGTGCGGAACCGCGTGGCCGGGAGCCTGGCGAAGCGGCTGGGGCTCACGGAAGGCGAGGCGATCGAGCCGCCCCTTGTCGAGTTCTACTACAAGAACGATGCGCTGGGCGATCCCTTGATCACGGAGGACCACATCCGGCTGCTGAACCTCGCCGAGCCGCGCCTGGTGGCCGACATCCGCCGCCTGGCGTTGCGGGTCAACACGCTGCTCCTGCCGTTCTTCCGGGAGCGGGGCCTGGTACTGGTGGACTTCAAGCTGGAGTTCGGTCTGCACGATGGGGCGCTCGTGCTGGCCGACGAGATTTCGCCGGACACCTGCCGCTTTTGGGATCAGCGGACGGGGGAGTCCCTGGACAAGGACCGGTTCCGGAAGGATCTGGGCAAGATCGAAGAGGCCTATCAAGAGGTATTGCGGAGAGTGTGCGGGTAGGCCGAAGAGAGGGATGGCGCAGCCTTCGTGCCGTGCGCGACTCGGGCTATCGCCATCCCGCAGGATCTGCCTCGGCCCATGAGGGCGGGTGAGGGGAGGAATAGGTGAAGGCGAAGATTCGGGTGACGTTGAAGCCGGGGATTTTGGATCCGCAAGGGAAGGCGATCGAGCATGCGCTGGCGACTCTGGGATTCACCAACGCGGGCAACGTCCGCGTAGGGAAATACCTGGAGCTGGACCTCAAGGAGACGGCCAGGGACAAGGCCGAGGCCGAGGTCAGGGCCATGTGCGAGAAGCTGCTGGCCAACACCGTCATCGAGGAGTACCACTACGAGCTGAGCTGAAAGCGGATGGCTGAAAACCGAGGGCTATCCATCCTATGAACTTCGGCGTCGTCATCTTTCCCGGCAGCAACTGCGATCACGATTGCCTCCACGTGCTGGAGACGGTCCTCGGCCAGGCCGTCCGCCCGGTGTGGCACAAGGAGACCGCCTTGGACGGCCTGGATGCGGTGGTGCTGCCGGGCGGGTTTTCCTACGGAGACTATCTCCGGACCGGTGCGATCGCCCGCTTCTCGCCGGTGATGGAGGCAGTCAGGGAGTTCGCCGCCGCTGGCGGGGTGGTGCTTGGGATCTGCAACGGCTTTCAGATTCTCCTCGAGGCGGGACTCCTGCCCGGGGCCATGCTTCGCAACCGGTCCTTGGCCTTCATCTGCCGGGATGTCCATGTCCGGGTCGAGAACGCGGCCACGGCCTTTACCAACCGCTGCGAGCCGGGCCAGGTGCTGAAGATTCCCATCGCCCATGCGGATGGCAACTACTATACGGACGACGTGACTTTGTCGCAGCTCAAGGCCAATGCCCAGATCGTCTTCCGCTACTGCGCTCCAGACGGAACGGTCACGGAGGAGGCCAATCCCAACGGCTCGCTCGACAATATCGCAGGGATCGTCAACGCGCGCGGCAACGTCCTCGGGATGATGCCGCACCCGGAGCGCTGCGCCGAGGCGATCCTCGGCAACGACGACGGACGGCTGATCTTCCTCTCCATGCTCGATGCGCTGAAGCAGGCGAAGCGGCAGCCCAAGACGGTCCTCGCGTGACGGGCGGCGGACATCAGCAGGCTCGAACCCTCGCGGCCCTGGCGCTGGGCGCCCTGTCGCTGGCGCCCGGCGTGGCGTCCGCCGGTTCGATCGAGCAGGACGGGCTGGGCCTCCCGCTCGCCTGTACGCTCGGCGAGACCTGCTGGGTGGCCAACTACGTGGACGTGGACGGCTCCGGGAGGGCGCGCGACTTTCAGTGCGGGCCGCGAACCTATGACGGGCACGACGGGACCGACTTCGCCGTCCGGGACCTGGCGGTAATGGCCAAGGGCGTGCCGGTCGTGGCCGTCGCGCCGGGCATCGTCCGCACCGTCCGCGACGGGATGGATGACCGCGCGGTGACGGACGAGGGATCCCGCCAGGCGGTCGAGGGGCGCGAGTGCGGCAACGGGGTGATCATTGATCACCAGGGCGGCTGGCAGACCCAGTACTGCCATCTCCGGAAGGGATCGGTGAAGGTCAGGGCCGGGGCCCGCGTGGACGCCGGTACGCCGCTGGGGCTGGTCGGCCTGTCCGGGAAGACCGAGTTCCCGCATGTGCACCTCACGGTCCGCTACAAGGGCACGGTCATAGACCCCTTCACGGGACGCCAAATGGCCGCGGGCTGTGGCCCGGCCGGCACGGTGCTCTGGCGGGCCGGCCAGCCGGTCTCCTACGAACCCGTCGCCTTCTACAACGCTGGCTTCGCGGCGGGCGAGCCCAACGTGGAGGCGATCCGGAAGGGGGAGCGGACCGAGGGCCCCCTGCCCTCGACCGTGCCGGCCCTTGTCCTCTGGGTGGACATGCTCGGCGTCCAGGCCGGCGACCAGCTCCGATTTCGGATCGTTGGGCCAGACGAGAAAATGGTCCTGGACGAGGAGCAGACGATCGAGAAGACTCAGGCGCGCCGGTTCGCCTTTATGGGGAAGAAGCGAGCGCCCCAGCCCTGGCCGGCCGGCACCTGCACGGGCCTCGTGACGCTGACGCGTGCCGCCGAGGGCGCGGAGCTGACGCGCGAGGCCACACGGACGGTGACGGTGCGGTAGAAAGCCATGAACGCACTAATTCAGCTCCAAGACCTGCTTGGCGAG